>JBCBCH010000001.1:0-25676 GCA_038530835.1 Bacteroidota bacterium
GTGTAATTGTCATCCGCTTTGCAAAAATAAATATCATCAACCTGAAGCACTTGAAATCCATCTTGTTGCGGTAGTGTAATTTTTCCCTCGGTTCTAGGAGTTTTGGTAGCCAAAACTTGGCCCTCCAAAGCATTTTCTTTTTGCTTTACCTCACGAACGTATTCCACCGCTTTGATCAATTCATCTATATTGATGGGCTTCATCAAATAGTAGGCCGCATGTTGATTGAGCGCATCCATAGCGTAATGGTCGTAAGCAGTAACAAAAACTGTTTCAAATTCGCGGTCGGGAACCTTTTCAAGCAGGTCAAAAGCATTCCCAAAAGGCATTTCGACATCTAAAAAAACCAAATCAGGTTTATGTGTATGAATTAAGCCTAGACCATCGGTAATATTGGCGGCCTCCCCCATTAATGTGGTCTCTGTGCAGTACTTGGCCAGATAGTTTCGCAATATTTCGCGGCTATTGGCTTCGTCTTCAATAATGAGCGTTTTTAACTCCATCCGTCTTTTTTTAATCGAAGTATCACTTTTGTGCCGGTGCCATCGGGGTTTAGGTCATCGACGGCAACGGTTACCTGGCTTTTGTACATGGTATTGAGGATTCCGATGCGTTTTTGGATATTGCCCATCCCTTTGGACTTTTGCTTCTTTTGGTTTTGGGTCTTCAACTTGGCCGATTGCTTTCTTCCAATGCCGTTATCCACGATTTGGATTTGAAGGGTATTCGCGTCTTCAGGCAGAACATGGATATTCAAAAACCCTTTTTCTTCTTTGTACCGAAGGCCATGCCAGATAGCGTTTTCAATATAGGGTTGTAACAACATGGGTGGAATCTTGAAAGCGTCAACATCCACCCCTTTTTCTATCTGGATTTCGTAATCGAACTTATCTTCAAAACGGGAATGCTCCAACTTTACATACAATTTCAAGAGTTCCAACTCTTTGGAGAGGGGAATAAAATCTTCTTCTGAATTTTCAAGTACGCTTCGCATCAAAACCGAAAACTCACTTAGAAAGCGGTTGGCGCTGCGCTCATCGCTTTTAGCGATAAAGTTATTGACCGAGTTCAAGGCGTTGAAGATGAAATGCGGATTCATCTGGGTTCGTAAGGTTTTGAGCGCAAGAAGGTTGTTGGCCCATTTTTGCTGTTGGTTATTCCTATAAAACAAAAACAGGGTGGTCGCCAACAAGAAAATTCCGCCCAGGAGCGAATAGATAATCCAACGTTGTCGTTTGCTATTTTCCTGAAAGAGCTGTTGCTGGGTAACGGCCAAATCATACTTGCTTTGCGAGAGCTGCCGTTCTTGTTCCAAACTTGAAATTCGATTTTGCTTGGTCGCAATTTCCCGATTGAAACGCGCCGCTCTGGAGATTTCCTGCTCCTTTCGAACATAAAGGCTGTCCACCACACCCACATAGGCCTGATACGACTCCAAAGCCTTTGTGAAATCCCCTTGATTGCGATATACCTCCGAAAGTCTTCGGGTTGCATCTTTTTTGACCACCAAATCGTTTTGGTCGTCCGCCTCCACGATACTTCTTTGGAGATAGGGTATCGCTTCATCGAGCTTGTCCTGGGCGATATAGGCGTTGGCAATTTTATAGTTGATACGCTGTGAGGTAACCGTATCTTGTTTGGGTACCGCTGCAGAACGTCCAGCTTTATTATCGGCTGGGAGTTGTGACAATTCGCTCAGACTACTTTTGCGTAGTTGAATCTCTTCATCGTAGCGATTCTTCTCGTTATAAAAATCAGCAACTTTTTCGTTCTCTTCAATCTTACGTTGCGGGGTTTCTTTTTTGGAAAGACTTAGGGAATTGTTGAAAAACCCTTCGGCGATGCCTTCTCTATTCAAATTGGCATAACTCTCCCCTATTTTTGAATTGAGGTCGATGATTTTGGTGGAACGCTGGTTTTTTTCAGCAATGGTCAAGCCTTGTCGATAAAACTCGATGGCCCTTTTAAACTGTTTCAACCCTTTATAGGTATCGCCCAAACCTTCGTATAAATCAATCCGTTGCAAGCTATTGAGTCCTTTGGAATCGGTAAGCTTTGATAATTCTTTTTCGGCAAGTTCAAATTCCCCATTTTGTACGTAAGCGCTTCCTAAAAGCAATCGGGTTTTCGCGCTGGATGAAGCAGCCAAAGCATCTTTGTAGTTCGTTATGGCCAAATCGTATTGTCCATGATAGGCATAGATTTCGCCTAATGCCGTTAAAGAAGAAGCCAACTCTTTTTCGTTGCCTCTTTTTCCAAGTTTGGTAATTGACTTTGCAATAAAATCGATACTTTTTTCCAGGTCAGAAGTTTTGTAGTGATAGGCAGAATCCAGATAACGGGAATGGCTCATAATACTTCTTGAACCCGACTCTTTTCTTTTGGAATAGGTTCGACTGGGTTGGTACCCCTCTACCAAAACTTCCAATTCTTCCTTTGAGGTTATGCGATGTCGGACGGTCTCGATTTCAGAGCTTCTAAAAGTGATGGTCTCTCCAATAGCTGCCACAATCTTGAACTTGCCCAAGGCATCTGTCGTGGTGTATTCCCCGCGACTTGTGCTTACTTCTACGCCCGAAATAGGCACTTTGTTTTCCATACCCTTTACCGTCCCATTAATCGTCAATGTAGTGCTGGACCTATTGGTTTGTCCAAAGGCCGCAACGGTAAAAAACAAACTCATTAAAAAGGTTGAAAAACGACTCATTTATATAGGGCAATGTTTGGTAAACTTACTGCTTAAAAGCCGGTTATAAAAATGACATACTGGCTATAAACCCAGTAAATTCAAGCAAAAAGACCGTTACACGAGCTTCATGATACCATTCACTCATTACATAGGGGCATTCACTCAAAGTAGGTTTTTGTCCCTGAAAGTTGAGGCTACTTTTAGGGCAAATTCAAATAAAAAATCATGAAAAGAGTATTGCATTCAATCGCCACCGGAATCATTTTGACAGGTATTGCTTTGCCTGTACAAAGTTGTGTTCTAAAGGAAACCCAACCGAAAAAAATCGCGTTGACCACCCAATACGTAGAAGAAGCACCCAAAAAGCAATATGTTAAAGTTGCCTTGCTTTTGGACACCAGCAATAGTATGGATGGGCTAATCAATCAAGCCAAATCACAATTATGGGATATTGTAAATGAGTTTGCCCATGTGCGTTGTGGGAATGAGACGCGTCCTACCTTGGAAATCGCTTTATACGAATATGGCAACGACAACCTATCCGTTCGAGAAGGTTATGTACGACAGGTACTGTCTTTCAGCAGCGATTTAGACGATATTTCTGAAAAGCTTTTCTCGCTGACCACCAACGGCGGGGAAGAATTCTGCGGAAAAGTCATCAACACTTCCCTAAAACAATTGGATTGGGGGAAAAATCAAGACGATTTAAAAATGATTTTCATTGCCGGGAACGAGCCCTTTACGCAAGGAAAACTGAATTACAAAGATGCCGTGACCGACGCCAAGGAAAAAGGTATCGTGGTCAACACTATTTTCTGTGGGGGTCATGAGCAGGGCATTCAAACCGAATGGAAAAACGGAGCGATTTTGACTGGAGGAGAGTACATGTCCATCGACCATAATCGCGAAGTAGTTTACATCAAAACTCCATACGACAAAGTGATTATCGAATTGAACTCCCAATTGAACGACACCTACATCTCTTATGGTGCCTCAGGCGTTCGGAAAAAAGCCATGCAATCCACACAAGATGCCAATGCTGCAGAATTGGAAGAGGCCGTAGTAGTAAAAAGAGCTGTGAGCAAAAGCTCTGGAGTCTACAAAAACAGTTCTTGGGATATGGTTGATGCGGTAGCGGATAAAGAAATTGAGCTTGCAGAGATTCCGCAAGAAGATTTACCGGCAGATCTAAAAAACAAATCCAATAAGGAAATCGAAGCGTATCTGGAAGAAAAGAAAGCGGAGCGTGAAAAAATCCAGAAGAAAATTCAAGAATTGAATACCAAGCGCGAACAATACATCGCAGAAAACAACAAAGAAGAAAAAGGAGAGTTGGAAAACGCGTTATTAAACGCTATCAAAAAACAAGCGGCTGACAAGAACTATAGTTGGGATAAATGATTGAAGGATTTTCTTGTCACCTATGAAATGGTCCGCCTTTGGCGGGCCATTTTTATTAGTTGGCTGCGGGACAATAACAGTCGTAACGTTTGCCGTCATCGCTTTGACCGAAGTCATACCCCAAAGTGATTTGGTGAAATCCACCATTGTCGAAACGAATATCGCCGGATTGATACGAATAGTTATAAGAGAACATAAAGTTTTTGAAATTCACCCCAACAATTGGTGTGAACAATTGCAGGCGTTGTTCGCCAAAGCTTCCGTTTTGTTGAAATTGGGCTCCGTCAAAACTTCTTCGATACGATAGCCCTGCCCATACGGTTCCAAAATTCACATCGCGATACACCTTCGCATTGATGTCAATGGTTTGTTCTTCGGTAAACTCGGTCACCTGATACAAGACCGATGGCTCGATTCGGGTAGTTCGCCCGAAAACATATCCCACAGAAAATAGATATCTTCTTAAATTGTCAAATTCAGCGACACTGTACAAATCCCGTCCTGAACCTAGAATATTTAGCGCCGCAAAGTGGGCGTAGAATTCAAAGTAGTTGTACGACATCCCCAAATCCACATTGAAATAACTCGTAGTGTTTTTGGTTCCGCTCACTACCGGGTCAGGTACAACTGAACGAAATTCGGTTTCATCTAGGCTGCTCAAGATGGCTCCTGCACTTAATCCAAGTGACAATTGGTTCAAGGTTCTGAAATCGCCACCCAACTGCAAATGTTGTGCAAACGTTCCTTTAAAGCCCGTTTGTGAATGATAGCCATTGGAATCGTTGAAAAGAATTACCCCAACACCACTGCGCTCACCAACCCTAAAATTTCCGTTTAAGGTTTGAAGATTTGGCGCTTCGTCCACACTGAACCACTGTTGTCTAGCGGTCAAACGAATTTTTCCGCCCTCGCTAATCCCTGCCATGGAAGGGTAAACCAAATAATAGTTATCCGCCAAATAATCGAAATAAACCGGAATACCTTCTTGTGCTCGGCTATAAACAAAAGACAATAAAATCGTTGAAAGGATGAAAAAGCGTCTCATGCAAGATTGTGGGGCTAAGGTTGACATGTCTCAATAATCAAATACATAACGGGTGATAGACTACATTATTATGTATTGTTCTTCAATATTTACTTTGGTATTTTTGTAGAAATAACAATGCTATGAAAGAATTCAACATAACCGTCACCACCACGCAGAATCCTAAAATACTAAAATTTGAAGCGAATCATTTTTTGGTAAAGGATAATTACGAGTTCAAAAACATCGATGAGGCTAAAAATTCGCCACTGGCGCAACAGCTTTTTTACCTTCCTTTTATCAAAACCGTTTACATCTCGGGAAACTTTATAGCGATGGAACGTTTTGATATTGTGGAATGGGACGACGTAAAAGATGAAGTGGCCCAACAATTGGTCGAATACCTAAATGCAGGTGAACCCGTGGTTCATGAAACGGAAGGTCAGTCCAAACAGGCTATCACGTTGTATGCAGAGGTAACGCCCAATCCTGCAGTGATGAAATTCGTGGCGAACAAAAAAATCGTCCCCAACATTTTCGAATATAAAAATATTGATGAGGCGAAAGATGCGCCACTGGCCCAAGCCTTGTTTCATTTTCCCTTCGTGAAGGAAATCTTTTTTGATGAAAATTATATTTCCATTTCCAAATATGAGATGGCGAACTGGGAAGAGGTTACCCAAGAGGTCCGGGAATTCATCCGCAACTACTTAGCCGATGGCAAACCTGTCGTAAATGAAGCCGCAATAGCCGCAGCAAAGCCTTCAAAGATTGATAATGAGGCTGCACAGGATTATGATGATACTTCCCTTCAGATTATTGACATATTGGAGGAATACGTAAAGCCGGCCGTAGCCAGTGATGGTGGAAATATTTTATTTCAATCGTACGAAGAGGACAGCAAAACCGTAAACGTCATCTTGCAAGGGGCTTGTAGCGGCTGCCCCTCCTCTACCTTCACCTTGAAAAACGGTATTGAGACCATGCTGAAAAACATGATGGGCGATAAAGTAAACGAGGTTGTTGCCATTAACGGTTAGATGGGTAAATCCCAAAAATCCTTTCTTTTTCGTATCTTAAAGGATAATAAAAAACACTAATCATGGCAGTTTTAAAAGTTATTGAAGTTTTGGCCAACTCTAACGAAAGTTGGGAAGATGCGACCAAAAATGCGCTGGAACAAGCGTCAAAATCCGTAAAGAACATTCGTTCGGTGTACATCAACGAGCAAAGTGCTTCGGTGAAAGATGGAAAAATTGATGATTATCGGGTGAACGTTAAAATCACTTTTGAAGTCAAATAGAAAAAATACAAGCTAAACTTAAGCGCCTTTGGCGCTTTTTTTATTCAATTCTTTTAAGAAAGTGCAAAACAAACACACCAACGCCCTCATCCATGAGAGCAGTCCTTATCTTTTGCAACATGCGCATAATCCGGTAGATTGGTTTCCTTGGAACGCGGAAACCTTGGCCAAAGCCGTATCCGAAAACAAGCCCATATTAATTAGTATTGGATACGCTGCCTGCCATTGGTGCCACGTGATGGAACATGAATGCTTTGAAGACGAAGAAGTGGCCCATATCATGAACAAGGGTTTTGTAAATATCAAAATTGACCGGGAGGAGCGACCGGATGTCGACCAAATTTATATGGACGCCATTCAATTGATGTCTGGTCATGGTGGATGGCCTTTGAACATTGTGGCGCTACCCGATGGAAGACCGTTTTGGGGAGCAACTTATGTGCCCAAAGAGAAATGGATGAACGTCCTTTCCCAATTACAAAACGTTTATCAAAAGGAACTAAAAAAGGTTGAGGAATACGCCGAAAACCTCGCACGCGGGATATCGGCGGTAAACGACCTTACTGAAACCGAAAAAACAGAACGTTTTGACCTGGAAGTCCTAAAAGATAGTATCGCTTCGTGGGCCCAAGCGTTTGATACCTTTTTGGGAGGATATAAACGCGCTCCCAAATTCATGATGCCTAACAATTGGGACTTCTTGTTGCATTATGCCTATCGCTCCAAGGATGTTGAATTGCTAGAACATGTACATACCACTTTGCGACGAATGGCGTATGGTGGTATTTTTGATCATGTCGGAGGGGGCTTCTCGAGGTATGCGGTGGACACCAAATGGCATGTGCCCCATTTTGAAAAAATGCTTTACGACAATGCGCAATTGGTGAGTTTATATGCCAAGGCTTATGCCCATACCAAAAATCCGCTATACAAAAAGACCGTACATCAAACCATTGCTTTTGTTCAGGAAGAATTACAAGCTCCTGACGGTGGTTTTTATGCTTCGTTAGATGCAGACAGTTTGAATAAAGAGGGCGTTTTACACGAAGGTGCCTTCTACGTTTGGGAGAAAAATGAACTCGAATCCCTTTTAAAAGATGATTTTGAGGTGTTCCAAGCGTATTTCAATATCAATTCCTATGGATTGTGGGAGGAAGACAATAGCTATGTTTTGATTCGAGATAAATCCCAAGATGAAATCGCCAGACAGTTTGACCTTTCCATAACAGTTTTGGACGATAGCATTCAGCGCAGTCTGAAAATATTGAAAAAGGAGAGAGAGACCAGAAGTCGCCCGAGGTTGGATGACAAAATACTATGTTCGTGGAATGCTTTGATGCTCAATGGTTTTGTTGACGCTTATCGTTATTTGGAAGAACCAAAATATTTGAGGTTGGCTATGGACACCGCAGCTTTCATCAAAGAAAAACTCTTCACTGAAAAAGGTGGGTTGTTCCGAAACCATAAAGCAGGAAAAAGTACCATCCATGGATTTTTGGAAGACTACGCTACCCTGATTGAAGCATTCATCAATCTATTTCAAGTCACCCAGAATGAAGCCTGGCTATCCGATGCGAAACAACTATTGGATTTTACCCAAAAGCACTTTTTTGATACAACCACTGGAATGTTCTATTTCACTGCCGATTTCGATGAAAAGTTGATTCGACGTACTATCGAAACTGGGGATAATGTGATTTCAGCCTCCAATTCCATTATGGCGAAAAACCTGTTCTTTTTTCATAAACTCTATCCACAAGAGGGTTTTGGAACGCTAGTTGACCACATGTTGGAAACCATCTCTCCAACGCTTGAAAAATACCCTTCAAGTCATGCCAATTGGCTACACCTAATATTGTATCGAGACAATCCTTTTTATGAAATTGTTGTCTCCGGGGAGGATCATCAAGATATAGCGCTGGAGTTCATTTCAAAATACTTTCCGCATACCCTTTTGGCTACATCAGCAAATGAAGGAAGTCTACCCATACAACAACAAAAACATGTTCCTGACAAGACCCTAATTTACGTCTGTCAGGCAGGAGCCTGTTCTTTACCGGTAGAATCTGTGGAAACCGCAGAGAAACAACTATCTTAAAAGGTAATTTACCTTTAACACAAGTTTAAACTTGAGGATTTGATTTGAACATCCCGTTTATGTAGGTTTCAAAAAAGACAATACGCCATGGAAAAATTCACGGATTACCAGCGCCATATTGAAAAAGCCATCGATTGGATTTGGAACATGCTCCCCAACCTGATTCTAGCCATTGTATTGCTAGTTATGGGACTTTGGGTGGTGCGGCTTATCAATCGTTTGGTACGTCGGTTTTTCGAAAAGAAGGATTACGACCCCACCTTGGAAAGCTTCCTGCAAAGCTTTATCAGCATTGGCCTAAAGGTGCTGCTTTTTGTATTGGTCGTGACCCAATTGGGTGTAAAAACCTCTTCACTCATTGCCTTACTGGGTGCAGCGGGACTCGCTATAGGCTTGGCATTGCAGGGGTCTCTTTCCAATTTTGCGGGAGGTGTCTTGATTTTGCTTTTTAAACCATTTCGCGTTGGGGATTGGATTTCTGCCCAAGGTGTGGACGGGGCTGTCAAAGAAATTACGATTTTCAATACCAAACTGACCACCTTCGGGAATCAAATTGCCATTATTCCCAACGGACAATTATCCAACGGTAACGTTGTGAACTACAATGCGGAACCTATAAGACGGGAAAACTACATTGTGGGCATCAGTTATAGCTCGAACATCAAAACGGCAAAAGATATTCTATTGGCGATTTGTGAAGAAGATGACCGAATTTTAAATGATCCCGCACCTGAAGTGTATGTGGATAGTTTGGGGGATAGCTCAGTCAATCTCACCTTACGTTTTTGGGCACCCAATGAGGTATTTTGGCCAGCGCGCTTCAATGTTATCGAATCGTCGAAATTGCGTTTTGACGAAGCGGGTATTGAGATTCCATTCCCGCAACGTGTGGTTCACGATGCGTCAGGAGACTAGTTTACTTTTTCCCCTGAAGTACGAAATCCTTTAGATAATATGGCTCAAAATATGCTACGTCTTCAAACGCTTCGGCTTTGAACTTCTCTAGCGCCAAAGGCCCCATCTCTTTGGCAGAGGGCACAAGATGGGTATCGAACGTAAAACTCGGGTGATGCCCGAGCATATCTTGGCACTTTTCGGCACCATTGCCGACAATCCAAACTTGGCTGTAGTTCAAAAAATCTGAAAAGCTGTTTTCGTAGATGATTTCAGCTTGGGTCTCACGAATCTCTTCATAGTTAGAGTCGTACACCGCAGAATACACTTCCATACGTCTAGCATCCAAAACGGGAATTACCACTTCATTTTCACCAACAGGAATTTGGGTTGCCATGCTTTGCAAGGTAGGAATTGAAATCAAGGGAACGTCCGTTGAAAAACACAACCCTTTGGCTGCTGAAACTCCAATACGCAAGCCTGTATATGAACCAGGCCCCTTGCTTATCGCCACCGCATCCAATTGGGAAAAAGACCATCCCAATTCCGCCATAACCTCTTGTACAAATACATGGAGCTGTTCGGAATGCGAATAGGATTGGGCATTGTTTTCCTTCAACAATGTCAACTGATTATTTTCAAAAGCGCTCACCGAACAATTCGTGGTGGCAGTCTCCAAATTCAAAATACGGGCCATAGGACCGCAAAGATACGCTAGTCAAGAGTAATCGGAATACCGAAATAGAATTCCAAAATCTTCAACCTGAAGATGTAGTCGTATTTGGTTCGAATTACATCGGCTTCGGCATTATCGACCCGAGCTTGTTCTTGACTAAAATCAAAGGCATTCATCAAGCCCACATTAAAGCGCTCTTTAGAGTACTCATAAGCTAGTCTTCTCGCTTCCAAGGTTTTCACCGCGGCGTCATAGGACTTAGAAAAGGTTTTTACATCAACATAGGCCTGATTAACCGTGTTTTCCAAGTCAAGTTTGTCTTGTTCGAACTGCAATTCAGCCCTTTTCAAGCCTATTTTGGACCTTTTTACACCATTGCGTGCACTCCATCCATTAAAAACGGGAACGTTTACTTGAAAACCATAAGAGATTCCATCGTTTATCCACAATTGGTCAATAAAACTATCCCTGAAGAAAACAGGAAGGTTTGTATTGGGGTCGATAATGGGTGACCCGGTATCGGGATCTCTTTCCACTTGAAATTGATTCGAATAAAAAGAGTTATAGCTAAAAAACGCCCCTACCGTTGGATAATTGACCCCTCTGGCGATTTCCAAATCCTTTTGCGCCAAATCAACATTCGCTTTGGAAAGTTTTATATCATTTCGAAACGTCATGGACTTGGCAAAAATTTCCTTGGCAGAATTATCAAGAATATCTGAAGGTGGAATCTCGTACGAAACGTCCACTACATCAAAGTTGTCATAGTCGGTTATTTGTAATAGTTGTGCCAAGTTTATCCGTGAGATAATCACCAAAGCCTCATTGTTCACTATTTGTTGCTCCTGAGAAGCAGCTGTTGCCTCAATCTCCAACAAGTCTCCCCTAGGAACTACCCCAGATTCAACAAGTTCCTTGGTTCTTTTCAAATCTTGCTCGGTAACCGCATACTGCGCTTCAGCTACTTTTAACTGTTCCTTGCTCGAAAGAATTTGCAAATAGGCATTGGCTACGTTCAAACGGATATCGTCCTTAAGGTCATCCAAACGGTATTGATTCGCGATTTTATTGATTTTCGCCCGTTGGAGCCGCTTGATGTTTCTCAAACCATCAAATAGGGTCAGGTTGGAAGAGAAGCCTGGGCTGACCGAAAAGATAGTACCGGATACATTGGTGTTACTATTGGGGTCAACCACAAGACCAGACCTTTCGGAAATGTTTGATGACGCATTGAAATCAGGCAGCATGCCTCCCAAAGCATCGGATTTATCAATCTCAGCGTTTTCCAAGTCCAATTCAAATTGGGCTATGCTCAAGTTATTTTCTACCGCGTATTCCACACATTCCTACAAGCTCCATTTTTTAAGTTGGGCATATGACCCATAGATGGTGAACAGGCATAGTGCGATTATCGTTAGTGTACGTTTCATTCGTTTTTTGATTTTTGGTTGTTATTGATTAGGCTTCCTCTTCTTCAGATTCTTCTTCCTCCAAGCCTTTTTTGATGGGTTCAGTTTTGTTCCATTGTTTTACCTCGTCAGATTCTTCCAGACCGCTCACAATTTCAACGTTCACCCCATCGGAGATACCGATTTCAATATCCCTTCTTTCAAACTCTTGCTCGCCGGTTGCTACTTCCACATAGGGTTTATCCGTTTCTTTATCGAACTGTAGCAAGGCTTCTGGAATCACCAAAATGCTGTCCTTTTTTTCCAAGGTCAAAGAAGCGTTGGCACTATACCCCGCACGAATCATGAAATCTTCATCCACGGAAACATCACCCTCAATTTTAAACTGAACCGCACCGGACTCCTCCACGCCTTTAGGGGCGATGAATTTTAGTTTTGCGTCAAATTCTTTGTCTTCAATAGCACCCAAACTAATTTTCAAAGGCATTCCGATTTCTAGTTTGCCTACTTCACCCTCATCCACTTTTCCTTCGAAAATCATTTTGCCCAAATCCGCTATCGCGGCAATGGTCGTACCATCGTTGAAGTTGTTACTTTGGATAACTTGGTCCCCAACCTCAACCGGAATCTCCAGAATGGTCCCTGTTACGGTCGCCCGAATGTTGGTATTCGCAGAAGAAGAACCTCCCGCTGAACCTACGCGGATGATTTGATAATCCGTTTTGGCGTTTTTGAGTTCTTGAACGGCTTGGTCATATTGCAATTGCAAGTTGTTGAAGTCCTGGCTGGAAATCACTCCTTTATCGAAAAGCGTTTTGTTTCGGTCGTATTCAATTTTGCTATTGTTCAAGGCAATTTCGGCATTGTTTACCCGACCACGAGCTGCGTAAAGTGATTGCTCGTTAGGTACCACCTTGATAACCGCAATAAGGTCTCCTGCTTTGACCGCTTCGCCTTCTTCTTTGTAAATCTTGTCAATGATTCCTGAAATCTGAGGTTTGATTTCGACCTCCTCCTGCGGAATAACCTTACCCGTTGCCACAGTCTTCTTTTCAATACTTGAAATGAAGGGTTTGTGCGTTTCATAGGAAATGGCTGATTTACTATTGGATTTGATGAAAAAAATAGCAGCCCACATTGCGCCTAGTACCAGCACTGCCAGACCTACCCATTTTAAAACTTTTTTCATTGTATTGGATTATTTAGTTCTTTATTTATTTTTTACTCTTCTCGTAAGGCATCAATTGGACGGATGCTCACTGCGCGCTGTGCGGGTATCAGTCCGATTAAGGTTCCCAACACCACCATAAGCGCCATGGCCCCCAAAACATATGGGATTGGAACGGTTGGATTGGTATAGGGAAAATCGATGTCCTTGGTTAAATTATTTACGGCGCTCAATGTGAGGGCTCCTAGAATAATCCCCATAACCCCTGCGATAAAAGTCAAGAAAACCGATTCGAGAATAATCTGTGAGCGCACTTCTTTTGGGGTAGCACCAAGTGCTCTACGAACGCCCAACTCTTTGGTTCGTTCTTTTACGGAAATCAACAAAATATTGCCAATGCCGATAACCCCGGCCAATATGGTTGCAATTCCGATAACAAGGGATAGAAAGGTCAATCCTTTGGAAAAGCCCATAATCCTATTGAAGATTTCACCTAAGTTAAAGGAACCAAAAGCTCTTTCATCGGTAGGGTCTACCCTATGGATACTTTTTAAAACGGATTTTACATCCTCTTCCACTTGTACCACATCCGCATCATCATAAGCGGCGATGGTCAACCAGTCAATATATTCGCCGGTATTGTATAGTTTCTGGTAGGTACTGAAAGGAATGTAGATGTCTCCATCGGTCTCAAACCCTCCTCCAGGGACATACTTATGTACCCCGACTACTTGAAAATAAATGTTATCTATTCGGATATAACCTCCGATAGGTTCTTCATCTTCATCGAACAGTTCCTTTCGGGTACGCTCTCCAATCACGCAAACCTTGCGTGCTTGTTCGATATCATCATTGTTAATGAATCGACCATTGTCAAATATTTTTTTGGTAGCAATTTTGGTGAATACGGGAAAGTCACCATAAATCGCAAAGTTGCTCGATTTTTGCCCTCTCACGATTAGTGCTGGGTCACCTCCAAACACGCCTTTCGCATTTCGTGGAGCGATATATTGTATTTCAGGAATTCTGTTTTGCAATACTTGTACATCACTGAGTTCGAGACGTAATTGTCTGCCCGTTTTAAACCCATCATAGGGTTTACTGGTACTTTGCGCCCAAGCAAAAAGGCTGTTCATGGCCACGGTTTCAAACTGTCTTTCAAAACCATTGTCAAGTCCTTTGGCGGCGCCGGACATGCCGATGTAAACAAAGATGCCCCAAAGTACCCCAATAATGGTGATTACGGTTCGAATCTTGTTCTTGCTGATGGAACCAAAAATCTCTTGCCAAGTATTTCTATCAAATAAAAAGCGCATGTTACTCGTCTCTTAGTGCTACAATAGGTTTGATTTTAGCGGCTCGCCGCGCAGGAACGTATCCCGCGAGAGCCCCGAACACTATCAACACCAAGGTCGCGAACACCGCAAAACCTATGTTGATATACGGATTCTTGATAAAGAAATCCTCCAGCTTCTCCCCAAGCGAGCTCAACAAGCCCACTCCAATCATCATTCCCACAAAACCAGAGAATGCAGTTATTACAATGGATTCCATTAAAATGGTCCCAATCACGGATGCAGGGGTAGCACCCATGGCCTTGCGAATACCCAATTCCTTGGTGCGTTCTTTCACCACAAAAACCATGATATTACTAATGCCGATAATTCCTGCGATAATGGTTCCCAAGGCAAAAACCGAAGAAATAATGCCCAAAACCAGAGCAAACTGTTGGTTTTGCTGGTAGTTATCAGCTACGTTTCGGATGAAGAGCCCATTCGGGTCTTCAGGGTCAATAAATTTTTTGTCGCGTAAAAATTTGTCCAATTTGGTTTCAAAGGTCATCGCCGCAGCGTAGCCAATCTGAGGCTTGAATGCGAGAATGATTTGGCCAACCTTGTCGGTACTTTTTTCGATGAGTTGGCGAGTAGTATACGGCAAATAAATGAGGCGTTCTTCATTGTCTCCTCCATCATCTTGGAAAACTCCAATCACCTTAAAAGCGCTCCCGCCCATATCCACATATTTGCCGATTGAATTTTCACCTTTAAAGAGGTCTTTTTCAACCAAGCGCCCAATCACGATGTGCTTTGCTTTGTCTTTGATATCCGTCTCATTGAGATAGCGACCTTTCATCATGATGGTTTTCTCGCAATACTGGTGCGCGGGACCTACCGCGCGATTGGTATAGTTGTTCGATTCGCTTTTGTATTTTACCAGTGCACTACGGGTTGTTCTTGGGGTAATGTACTCCAAAAACATAGGGAAATTTTTCTTGATGTCAGCCAGGTCAGAGTTATCAAATTCAATCTGACGCCCCGATTTATAGCCTTTGTAGGGTTGTGAGGTTCTTCCAGGGAAAAGAAAGAAGGTATTCGTAGCATCGTCGTTAAAGAACTCGTCAAAGGTATTTTGTAGGCCATTGGTGAAACCCACCAAAATCACTACGATAAAAATACCCAAGGCCACCGTAAATCCCGAAAGGAACGTGCGAAGCTTGTTCTTCTTGATGGTATCGAATATTTCCTTCCAAGTATCCCTACTGAACATATTCCGCAGCTCTTACTTGTTTTACTTTTTTATCTTCTACTATGACGCCATCCCGAAGGTGTACGATACGCTTGCACATATGAGCGATATCTTCTTCGTGGGTCACCACCAAAATCGTGTTCCCTTCGTCATTGATCTTCTGAATCAAATCCATTACCTCATATGATGTTTTGCTATCCAAGGCACCGGTTGGCTCATCCGCAAGCAACACTTTTGGCTCTGCTGCCATGGCACGGGCAATGGCCACGCGCTGTTTTTGCCCTCCTGAAAGTTCATTGGGGAGGTGGGTAGCCCATTGTCTTAAACCTACTCGCTCCAGGTAGCTCAGTGCTTTTTCTTGACGCTCTTTACGAGCTACTCTTTGGTAATATAAGGGCAAGGCCACGTTTTCCATGGCACTTTTGTAATTAATAAGGTTAAAGGACTGAAAGACGAAACCCAAAAATTTGTTTCGGTATTGGGCCGCCTTCGTCTCACTAAGATTTTTAATCGGTACACCGTCCAAGGTGTATTCTCCTGAATCGGCTTCATCCAACATCCCCAAAATGTTGAGCAATGTGGATTTTCCTGAACCGGATGAACCCATAATCGCCACTAACTCGCCTGCTTCCGCAGAGAAATTGATTCCCTTGAGTACATGAAGCGAGTTACTTCCCATTTTATAGGATTTATGAAGGTCTTTGATTTCTATCATGATGGCTAATTGATTAATGAAGTGACTCCTCAGTTCTCGATATAGGACTTAAAAGTCGATGAAATGTTACAAGGTTACTTGAATTATTTTTAAAGGCACTCTAGTTTGCTCCTTCCTCTTCTTCCACATTGTTCCAAACCTTGATTTTATCCTCGTGGGTCAAGCCGGATTTTACCTCGACAAAAATGCCATCGCTTATCCCCAGTTCAATATCCCGGCGCTCAAATTGTTGCTCTGAAGTTTCTACTTCCACAAAAGGTTTCTTGGTCTCATCATCAAATTGCACCAAGGCCTCTTTCAAAGCCAACACGCTGTCCGCTTTTGCCAATATGATTGAGGCATTTGCGCTCAATCCCGCTCGAATAAAGGTGGTATCTTCTTTGGTCAAGGTACCTTTGATTTCAAATTGGATAGCTCCATTCTCTTCTTTTCCCTTGGGGGCGATATAGTCCAATACCGCATCAAAAACACGGTCTTCAATGGCACCAACGGTAATTTCCAAAGGCAGGTCTTCTTTAATACGTCCCACTTCGGATTCATCTACTTTTCCTTCAAAAATCATTTTTTCTACATCTGCAATAGCGGCGATGGTAGTCCCTTCATTGAAGTTATTGCTTTCTATGACTTGATTCCCTACTTCTACAGGAACTTCAAGTACCATTCCCGTAACGGTTGACTTAATTAACGTATTCGCTGCACTGCTCAGTCCAGAGGTGGTCCCTGTTTTTACAATGTCGTATCGCTTGTTTGCCGCACCATAGGACTGTTTGGCCTGGTCAAAGGTTACTTCCGCGCGTTCCAAATCTGTTTGGGATATCACTCCCTTATTGAATAAAGACAATTGGCGGTCGTAGTTTCGTTTTTGGTCATCCAAATTGATTTTGGCTTCATCTATGGCGTTTCGGGCATCGTTCAGCGCGTTCAAGTTGGGTACTACTTTAATTTTGGCCAATAGATCGCCAGATTTTACGTAATCTCCTCCTTCTACATAAATCTCTTCGATAACCCCTGAAATATTGGGTTTGATCAACACTTCTTCCAAAGGCAAAATACTACCTGTGGCAACGGCTTTTTTTACAATATCCTGTCTTTCAAGATTCTCGGTTTTGTATTGCACCGGGTCTTCCGAGTTCTTTTGGTACAAGTAGTACATAGATCCTCCAAAGACTACGAGGATAAGCACCAAGATGATTATAGTTACTGATTTTTTCATGATGAGTTATTGTATTATTTGATTGATTGAATTATTCTGTTCGCAAGGCTTCAATGGGGCGTACTCTAATGGCACTGTTTGCGGGAATGAATCCGGCCAAAAGGCCCGATACCATGAGGATGAGCAAAGCTCCACTTACTACCCCAACACTCACGCTCGGATTCATGAACATATCCACAGGACCTACGCTATCCAATACGGTATTGATGGCATAAATGACCAATGACCCTAAAATGATACCGGTCATGCCGGAGATGATGGTCAAAAAAATGGATTCCATCAGAATTTGAAGTTTAATGGACCAAGGTTGTTCGCCCAATGCACGGCGAATCCCTATTTCCTTGGTGCGTTCTTTCACTACAATGAGCATGATATTGCTTACACCGATAATTCCAGACAACAGCACCATGATGCCAACGATGTAGGCTACCCCTCGCAAGGCGCCAAAAAGACTTTCTACCCGATTGAATTCTTCATACAAGTCAAAGTAACCGATTGCCCGAGTGTCGTCTGGGTGCACTTTATGTCTTTTTTTCATTTCACTGACGATATCATGCTTCAGATTTGAAATAGAGCTATTGTCATTTGCCGTAATGGCCATCCAACCTACTTCTTCACCCCTATTGAAAGCTTGCGAAAATGAAGTGAAAGGCACATAAATTTCCTTTTGGGATTCTTCACCATCACCATTGTTGCTGTTCTTTTTGTAGGTGCCGATGACCATAAAGTTCACCCCTTGAATCTTAATGTAGCTACCTAGAACTTCTTCATCTTTTTCGTATAAATCATTTTTGACCCCTCTACCAATGACCGCTACTTTACGCTTTTCGCGGATGTCGTTGTGGTTTACGAACCGACCCGAAGTGATGGTCATGGGTTCTTGCTTAATGATTTCCGGGTAGTCCCCATAGACGTTGTATGCGCCTGTTCGAATCCCATGAACTACATTGTTTCCACCTCGAAAGCCACTTAAGCGATTTCGGGGAGAAATAAACCTGAGGTTGGGCACATTATCCTGAATGGCTTGTACATCACTGGTGCGAAACTCAAAACTTCGCCCTTTGGGCAGTCCTTCATAGGCTTTCGTTGTACTTCGGGTCCACATGAACATGGTGTTCGTGGCGATATCCCCAAAATCTTGACGAATACCATTTTCCAACCCTTTTCCGGCTGCTAGAAGTACAATGAGTATGAATATTCCCCAGCACACGCCAAATGCCGTGAACAAGGTGCGCCAAACATTGGAGGTAAGAACCTCTAAAATTTCGCGCCATCGGTCTTTGTTAAACATGGTTGGTTGGTTTTGGTTATTCGTCTCGCAAGGATTCTATTACTTGTACACGCGCCGCTCGCCATGCAGGTACAAATCCCGCCAAGGTGCCTGCGACAATCAATACGATTACCGTGGAAAATGCCACATTGAAACTCACGGAAGGATTTACTACATAATCCACTTCAATATTTGGACCTACCAATTCCAAGAGTCCCATACTAAAAATGAGACCAGCAAAGCCTGAAATGGCGGTTACGAAAATAGCTTCGTGCAATATCATTGCGATAATGGACCAGGGTTTTGCACCCAAGGCTTTGCGGATACCTATTTCGCGGGTTCGTTCACGCACCACAATCAACATGATATTGCTCACTCCCACTACCCCGGCAATAATGGTGCAAATTCCGACAAACCAGAAAAACAATTTAATATTCCCCGTTAATCCATAATAGCGTTTGGCTTCTTCCATGGCACTCCAAACCTCCAACGCCCCATTATCATCAGGAGCGACGGTATGCGCTTGTTGCAAATACGATTTGAGATTTTCTTTGAAGGTTACGGCTTGTTCTACGGCCTGGTCAAAGTTTTCCACAGGAGGAAGGGTATAGGCCATATTATTGACTCGATTGCCACCATTGAATACTTTTTGCGCCGTAGTTATGGGGATATAGATGCGCTCTTCTTCTTGTTCGCGCATTTCCCTAAAAACCCCTATGATTTTGAAAGGGATTCCTGAGATATCTATCATCTCTCCAAGAGGGGTGTCCACTTCGTTGAAGACGTCTTTTTTAATCTTGTTGCCAATAATGGCGACTTTTCCAGTTCCTAGTTCATCAAGGTGGTTTACGAAGCGGCCTTCGAGCATTCCGGTATTTTCGATAAACTGAAAATCCGAGGAAACGCCCTGGACTCCGTATATCAAAGCTTCCTTTCCATAATTTACGGTGATGTCACGGACAAAAATCCTAGAAGATTCGTATTCAATATCTTCCTCATACATGGAGCTTACGGTCTCAAAATTTTCGTTGACGAAGCGAATGCGACGGCCGGGATTTAATCCTTTGTATCCTTTGGAGGTCATTCCAGGCCATGCCCAGATACTGGTCGATGCATCCTGTTTGAATTCTTGTTCAATACCATTTTGCATGCCTTGACCAAAACCCAATAAAATTACCAAAATGAAAATACCGGATGCAACGGATAATCCGGTCAAAAAAGTACGGAGTTTGTTCTTACGGATAGTGTCGAATATCTCTTGCCACCGTTCTATATCGAACATAGGAAAGTGTTTTGATTGATTGATGAAATACGCGAGCGTACTTCAGTAAGACATGAAGTAAGTCTTATTGTTACAGTTATACCGTAAAAAAAATGTTAATTTTTTGAATTTGTTAACGTCGTATCTTTCGATATACGAAGTAAAACACTCCCGCAACCAGCACATAAGGTATGGCCATGAGGTATACTATCCCATTATTAATGGCTTCAGCTGTCTTACCATCAGCCTCACTCTCAACTACAGCTCGACACATGGCGCACTGTGCTTCTGAAACAACAGGTAATAATAAAATAACCAAAACCAGCACTGTGCTCTTTCTGTTCATTAGTGGGTATAATAAGGTGAAATCATCAAATACACTACGACACCTGTAATGGCTACATACAACCAAATCGGAAAAGTAAACTTGGCCCACTTTCGATGACTTACAAAATCCTTCAAGTACGATTTACTATAAGTAATCAGCACCATGGGAATGACCCCTATGGAGAGGGTAATGTGGGTTATCAAAATAAAGAAATATACGTATCGGATTGCTCCTTCGGCACCAAACTTGGTACTTTCCGAAGTCATATGATAGGCCACATACATGACCAAGAACATAGCTGAAAGGGCAACGCAGGTCGTCATTAGGTTCTGATGCAACTTTTGCTTGCCATTTTTGATGGCGATTACAGCCGCAATCAACAAAACGGCAGTTATCCCATTAATGCTTGCATATATGGGGGGCAAAAAGGTCAATGGTTTCGCATCTGGAATCTTATAGCCAAACAAAAAAGCAACCACCAAGGGTACGGCTATGGAAACAATGGTTATCCAACGATTCAATTTCTTTTCTCTCACACCAACTTCCGTAGTACTCATTCCGCTAATAACTTTTGGATATCCTCTTTGAGGATAGTGATTTGCTGAGGTTCACCTTCTTCATTGACACCCTGTTTTTCGGTTACCGTGCCACGATAGTAGATAATGGGATTGCCAAAACCATCTTCTCTTGAACGCAAATATCCCCGCTTGTCCACCAAAGCCAACATCCCGGAGTGCTCAAATCCACCGGGGGCATCCCTATTTTCTTCCGCGGGAAGATAAAACCCTTCTTTGGCCAATTGGTAAATGGTATCGAAATCTCCGGTCAAGAAATTCCAATCGGGGTCCGTAACCCCATTTTTTTGCTGATAGGCCTTAAGCACGGAAGGGGTATCGTAACGGGGATTGATGGTAAACGAGGCAACCCCGAAGTCTTCCTGTTCGGAAAACGTATTTTGCAAGGCCAACAAGTTTTTGGTCATAATGGGGCAAATTGTTGGGCAGGTGGTAAAAAAGAACTCTACCACGTACACTTTGCCCAAGTAATCCTTATCTGAAACTAGCACACTGTCTTGATTCAAAAAGCGAAACTCTGGTACTTTACGGCGTTTGCCGTTGTTTATCACGTAGCTTAGTTCCTCTTCCAAGGCAACCATGCTCATACGATCATTTTCCACTACACTTTTGTCTTTGAGGCGGTTTACTATTTTGGGAACGAAGATGATTCCGAAAACAAGAATCACCAGGGATACCCAAACATAGGTGTAGCGTTTTCCTTTATTTGCTCCTGTCGGCATTGTTCTTCTTTAAGGCTAGTCGGTATTCTGCCAAAATAATCTTGACATCATCCTCCATTTTGTTGTTCAACTCGGCTACGGAAGCTGTGTTGAATCCATATTTAACACCTTCATCTTCGTCGTCTTTTCGTCCTCTAAGGTTTTTATCCTTATCAATAATAAAAACATAAGATGAGCCCAAATCATCATCCAACTCCAGGTTGCTCTTCAACTGATAAAAGTAGGTTTGGATTTCGTTGGAATCTTTATACACAAAATTCCATTTTTTGGTATCGGAAAGCGCACCGAGTTCATCCTTCAATGCATTGACTTCGACCTCGTGCCCTTTGGGGACTACCATCAGCAATTGAAAATCATTGAAATCACTGAATCGTTTGTAGATTTTTTGATTGAGGTTGAAGGCATTTCCTTTTTTCTTGCCCACTTGGTTCCCCAAAAATCCCAAGATGGTAATCTTACCTTCAAGTTGAGGCTCACCCTCTTGATTTTGCAATTCAGGTACATTTTCAGTAAGTATGGGAAGTTTGCCAAAATTGTTGACGCCAGACGCAAAAAACAAATACGCCACTAAGGGAAAGACAAAAAGAACAACAAGAACAAAGGTTTTTTTCATTGCAAGACCTCGGATTACAAAAATAAAAAAGACGGCTTTTAAACCGTCTTTCACAAATGTTAATACTTTCTTAGAAGTCCCAGGCTAAAAAGCTATCCTTAAAGACATTGTATATATAATCTGCCTCGAACAGCAGAATGAAAATCAAATAGCTTACCAAGAAAATGGGCGTCCAAACCACAGCTCTTCGCAATGAACTTTTCTCGTCGCGTAAGTGCATGAAATCCCAGGCAATGTAGTAGGCTTTAACCAAGGTCAAGATGATGAAAATCCAGTTGAGCAGCTTCATGCCCAAAAAGTAATTTCTGGTCAAAACCTCTGGTTTAACAATACCCAAACCCACTTCAATAGCGGTAACAATGGAAAGAAATATTAGAACACCCCAAATCTTTTGTACGTTGGACTTAAATTTTACAAGCCCTCTGAAGATTTCCAATTTATGTTCGTGTGCCATAATGCTTTACTTAAATACTTTAGGAATTAAACAAGGTAGAAGAAGGTAAATACGAATACCCAAACCAAATCTACAAAGTGCCAGTAGAGTCCAACCTTTTCTACCATCTCATAATGCCCTCTGCGCTCATAGGTTCCCAGAATGACATTAAAGAAGATAATAACGTTGATAACCACTCCAGAAAACACGTGGAACCCGTGGAATCCAGTGATAAAGAAGAAGAAATCAGCAAACAACCTACTGCCATATTCATTGCGAATGAGGTTTGCACCTTCGACTACCATCGTGGCATCTTTCAATTTTGCCAAAGATTCTTTTCTGCTTAAAAGGGTCTTCTCTCCCTCTTCAGTGATTTTTTCGGTACGAATCAAAATGTTTGGATTCGCCTTAAAGCCTTCGATGACCTCGTTTAAAGAGTAGGATGTTTGATATCCTTCTCCCTGATACCAGATACCATTATAACTCTGGTGTTTGGTTCTATCTTCTGGCAAGGTTTTGGAGAAATCCGCTAGCGCAGCTCTTTCGCCAGTTTCCGCATTCACGAATTGCAGGATACGACCTCCTTTGGTTTCCAAAGCTCCAAAATCGCCTTTAATGAAAGTTGCCCATTCCCATGCTTGGGAGCCGACGAAAATCGCACCACCAATAATAGTCAGGAACATGTATAGGATAACCTTGTTCTGTTTCATTTTATGCCCAGCATCCACAGCAAGTACCATGGTCACCGAAGACATAATCAGGATAAAGGTCATAAACGCCACATAGTACATGGGGTAATTCCCGTGGAAGAAGGGAACGTGTGTGAACACTTCGTCCGCTATGGGCCAGGTTTCGATAAACTTGAATCGTGAAAAACCATAGGCCACCAAAAATCCTGAGAAAGTCAAGGCATCGGAAACAATGAAGAACCACATCATCATTTTACCGTAGCTTGCGTTTAGTGGCTGGTTTCCGCCTCCCCAAACATTTTCGTCAGAACCGGTTGTTACCGTTGTATCCATATACGCGTTGTTTTAATAAAACTTTAGCAAAAATAAAACCTTTTGCCCTTTTCTTAAAGTACTAATGGAATGAAAACCACACTTCCCTTCAATTATTTTACGAAATACATGAAAAGGATGAGATATACCCATAACAAATCCAAAAAATGCCAAAAAGTGGCACCGAGTTCCAAGCCCAGCATGTTTTCAGGGGTGTACTTCCCTCTGAATTGTTGCACCATCACCACCAACAACGAGATTAAGCCTGCTACCACGTGTACGATATGGACTGCAGCAATCAAGAAGACGTAAGACATCTTGATATTACTGGTAGGTCCCGTAAAATAGTAACCGTTTTCGAGCATTTGGGAGAATCCAACAAATTGAAGTACTACAAAAAGCAACCCTAGGGCAAGTGCAATTCCCAACATCAACCGTCCTTGACCTTGATTGTTTCGTTTTACCGCTCGTTTGGCCAAAATATAGGTAAGGCTACTAATGAGTATTGTTAAGGTACTCCACAAAAAGGCCTCTGGCAACTGCAAGTCACTTATCCAATCGGCACGCTTACTACTCACGATGTAGGCGCTGGTCCATCCGGCAAAACCCATAATCAGGCTCACCAATCCGAACCAGAGCATCATTTTTTTGGCCCTTCTGTTCTTTTCTTGCGAAGTTGCTTGCGTCAAATCCATCTTAACTCAACATTTTATCAATAACAAATATGATTTGAATAACCGATATATAGGTAACACTGGCCAACATGAGTCTGCGAGCCGCAGTATTATCTCTTTTTTCATACAACTTGAAGGCGAAAAACAACATCACCAGTCCACACGCCAATATCAAACCAGCTGCTGGCAAACTCAAAATCAAACGTCCTGTAAATCCGAAAGCTGGCATTATGGAGATAACGATCATCCAGATGGTATACAAAATAATCTGCAAGGCCGTTCCCGTGTCTTTCTTTCCTGTGGGAAGCATTTTGAAGCCTCCTTTTTTGTAATCGTCATCCAGCATCCAACCTAGCGCCCAAAAATGTGGAAACTGCCAGAAGAACTGAATCATGAACAACGTTCCCGGTTCAATACCAAAATCGTTCGTAGCGGCTACCCAACCCAACATGAAAGGAATGGCTCCCGGAATGGCTCCAACAAAAACCGCCAAAGGCGTTTTGGTTTTCAACGGAGTGTAAACTGAGGTGTACAAGAAAATGGAAATAGCCCCAAACATTGCCGTTTTGGGATTTAGAATATATAAGGCTACCACGCCCATTAAGGTCATGGCAATGGCAATGGCCAGTGCTGTGTTTACTGACATTCGCCCAGCGGGAATCGGTCGGTTTTTGGTTCGTTTCATCAACGCATCCAAATCTTTTTCAATGACCTGGTTGTAGGCATTGGAGGCACCTACCATGCAGTATCCTCCAAAAGCCAACAAAAACACTTCATAAAAGTCGATTTGAAACGCTCCTAGGAAATAGCCCGCGATGGAAGAAAAAAGCACGCTCAACGCCAGTTTTGCCTTGGTAATCTCTTTGAAATCAGAAAAAACCAATGCCAACGTACTACTGGAAACCGAACCTGTCGCAGACCTCATCTACAATTCCTATTTGACGTGCAAAGATAACTCCGAACGGCATCTTATACAAAAGCTAAGCTTCAATTTCGAAGGTTCTCAGGGGGAGATATTGCTTAGAGTGATTTTGTTTACGCTAGCGCCGGATTAAAAAAGCGCAATAAAAAAGCCCCGATGTATCGGGGCTTTATAAATGAGTTCTTTTTCCTATTGCAATTTAAACGTAATTGGAATACTAAATGGCACTTTTACTGGACGACCTCTTTGCTTTCCTGGTGTCATTTTAGGGAGCTTTTTGATGATTCGCAACGCTTCAGCTTCTAAGTTTTTATCTGGACCTCGCATTCTAATGTTACCGATACTTCCGTCTTTCTGAATAACGAAAATAACACTCACCCTTCCTTGAACGCCCATTTCTTGAGCAATTTCAGGGTAACGGAAATTTTTACGGATGTGCTTCTGCATCATTTCTTGGAAGCACTGCTTTTTGTTTCCTGCTTTTTCACAACCTGGAAAAACGGGTACGTCTTCAATTACGGCAAAAGGAACTGAAATATCTTCTTCAATCTCTTCCACTTCAACCTCTTCTACTTCCATTACCTCTTCATCCTGACTGGTTTCCGTAGATTCGATAACCGTCTCTTCAACTTCTTCTTCATCCTCTACAACTTCAATAACTTCAGGAGCTGCTGGTGGTGGAGGGGGAGGTGGCGTTTTGATTTGCTCGGTCATTGGTACCTCTTCATCCAATTGGTCTTCAACGTTCAAAGAGATGTCAT
>JBCBCH010000002.1:0-24142 GCA_038530835.1 Bacteroidota bacterium
GGATGCTTTGCTGTATCATGAAGACCATAAAAAAAGTGTGCAAAACATGGCTTTGAAATCCATGGTATTGCTCAAAAACGAAAATAAGTTGTTACCGCTGGCCAAAGACCAAATGAAGATAGCTGTAATAGGCGAGTTGGCCGCCGAGAAAAATAGCCCACTAGGCAGCTGGCGTCTAGGCTCGGATGATGGCACCGCCGTTTCGGTATTAGAAGGACTTGAACAGTTTTCCAGCAACGTGACATACGCTCCAGGCCCTAAGGTTTTTGGTGAAAATGCGAATTTCTTGGATGAAGTCGTGGTCAATACCGAAGATACTTCTGGCATGGATGAAGCTGTGGCATTGGCCAAAGATTCCGAAGTGGTTGTGATGGTGTTGGGAGAGCACGGTTTCCAAAGTGGTGAAGCCCGAAGTAGAACAGAGCTAGGGCTCCCAGGCTTACAACTGGATTTATTAAAAGCAGTTCATGCTGTCAATCCCAATATTATTTTGGTACTGATGAACGGTAGACCGCTTACCATCACTTGGGAAGCGGAACACATTCCGACCATATTGGAAGCATGGCAATTGGGAACTGAAACCGGTAACGCCATCGGGAAAGTACTATTCGGAGAATACAACCCTAGCGGTAAACTCCCAATGACCTTCCCTAGAAGCGTGGGGCAAATCCCAATTTACTACAACCACTTTAATACAGGTCGACCAAATCCGGAACCCAATGTGTTTTGGTCGCATTATAGTGATGAAGAAAATACCCCATTATATCCCTTTGGTCATGGTTTGAGCTATACCACCTTCACTTACGAAGACTTAAAGGTTAATGTTAGGGATGACGGCACGGTTAAGGTTAATGCAAAAGTGACCAACACAGGTGATGTTTTTGGCGAAGAAGTCGTTCAACTTTATATTCAAGACAAAAAAGCTAGTATTGCTAGACCCGTACAAGAACTGAAAGGGTTCCAAAAAGTGGGAATCCCTCCAGGAGAAACCAAAACCCTTACCTTTATTCTTACTGATAACGAACTGGGCTTCTTCAACCATCAACATGAATTTGTAGTAGAACCTGGTAAATTTGGGGTTATGTTAGGCGGAAGTTCTGCTGATGGTTTAAAGGGAGGGTTTACTAAAAAATAAGCGTATGCGGTGGTCCAAAATTTGGGTTCTTTTTTTCCTCTGGAATGCACTGACTTATGGTCAAAATAGTTTTCAAGAAGAAGTAGTTGAAATCCAGAAACGTTTGGACACGGTTGAAAAAGGAACCAAACCAAGGGTTGTTTTTACAGGTAGCTCAAGTATAAGACTATGGGATGATATTGTTACTCGCTTTCCGGAGGTCCAGGTTTTGAATACTGGTTTCGGAGGCTCGCATTGTTCCGATTTGTTATACTTTATACAAGAGCTGGTACTTGATTATGAACCAGACCGTGTTTTCATATATGAAGGAGACAACGACATCTTTGCCAAAAAAAGACCTAAAAAAGTCATCGAGACATTTACCTCTGTTTTGGACATCCTTGAAAAGGAAAGACCTGACTTGGACATCGTGTTGATTTCGGCGAAGCCCAGCATTGCCCGATGGCATTATCGTGGTCGCTATAAAAGATTGAACAAACGGTTAAAGAAACTTGTTGAGGAAAGGCCAAAAGTATGTTATGTAGATGTGTGGGATGTGATGCTCAACGGCAAAAAATTGAATCGAACCCTTTTCATAGAAGATGGTCTTCATATGAATTCAGCTGGATATGATATCTGGTATGGTGTTTTAAAACCCCTAGTAGTAGCAACCAAATGAAAAAAAAGTACGTTTTTCTGGGATTCATTGTTTTCGTATTGGTGGCATGCCAGCCGGAGCCGTTAAAAATCAATTTTCCCAAAACTGATTTGGCCGAAGTGCCTATAATACCTAAGCCCATATCGGTTACCCCAACGCATACCGCCTTTGGACTCCATCAGAACATTACGGTAGCTACCAACCTCCAAATTGATTCACTACAAGAACTGTCCACTCATCTATCGCAATCCCTTGAAGCTATTTTGGGAAAGGATACCCTAGTACAGGAAAGTCCTTTCAAAATTCACCTCGATATCATCGATACCATCGCGGAATTGGATGCTGCGGAATCTTATCAATTGGAAATCAAAGAAGAGGATTTGCATATCCGTTCCAAAACCGTGGAAGGAGCCTTTCGTGGGATTCAAACCCTTTTGCAACTGATTCCAGAGAAAGGCAACGACACCTTGGCTCCCTTTAAAATTTGGCCCATTCCATCTGGAACTATCCAAGATGCGCCGCAATATAATTTTCGCGGCACCATGTTGGATGTCGCGCGTCACTTCTTTACCGTGGAAGAAGTAAAAAAGCATATTGATATCCTTTCTTTTTACAAGTTCAATGTGCTCCATGTGCACCTTACGGATGACCAAGGCTGGCGTATAGAAATCAAATCATGGCCTAAACTGGCCCAAGTAGGTGGACAAACCGAAGTTGGGGGCACCCCTGGTGGGTACTACACTCAGGAAGACTACAAAGAAATTGTAGCCTATGCCCAAGAAAAACATATTACGATTGTTCCTGAAATTGATATGCCAGGACATACCAATGCTGCTTCTTTAGCATATCCTTTATTGGATGGAACCGGAAAAACCATCAAACCTTACACCGGAATGCGGGTTGGATTCAGTTCGTTCAACACGCGTGATGAGGCGGTGTATGCTTTTATCGACGATGTCGTTCGCGAAATCGCTGCGTTAACTCCTGGACCCTATTTACATATTGGAGGGGACGAGAGCCATGCGACCAAAAAAGCAGACTATAGCTATTTTGTAGAACGCGTAGAAGGTATTGTCCAAAGTCACGGAAAAAGAATGATGGGATGGGATGAAGTAGCAACCACAAATCTTTCCCCCTCAACCGTGGTACAATTTTGGAACAATACAGAAAATGCTTTAAAAGCAGCTCAAAATGGAAATCAAATCTTGATTTCGCTGGCTAAAAAGATGTACTTGGACATGAAATATGATACCGACTCCAGGTTCGGATTGGATTGGGCAGGTCTTATTCCTGTAGATTCGGCCTACGCTTGGTATCCGGATAAGCATGTCAAAGGTTTGGCCCCGAAAAACATCTTGGGCATTGAAGCCCCTCTTTGGTCAGAAACCATTAGCAACAGTGCTGAATTGGAGTATTTGGCCTATCCCAGGGTTATTGGGCATGCGGAATTGGCTTGGTCAAAACCTGAACATTTGAATTGGGATGAATATCGCAAGCGGTTGGCCAAACATGCGCGTCATTTGGAACGTCTGAATGTGAATTTTTATCGTTCGCCTTTGGTAGATTGGGAATAAGGTTTACTCCTCCTCTGCAGCGACTTCGTCGTCCTTGGCTTCTTCAAAATCGGTTATACCATTCTCCACAAGAATGTTATACCATTGCACAATTTTTTTGATGTCACTGGCGTATACTCTATCCTCATCGTAGTTGGGCAACACCTCAAAGAAATATTCCTCTAATTGAATTTTTTCGGCCTTGTGACTGATGGTGGTCTTTTTTCCGGCTTCTTTTTCCTTGATTTTTTGGAAGACCGTTCGTAAAGGAATCTCTTCTTCCAAAGTATAAATTGCAATTTCGGATAAAACGCTAACATTGTTCCGCATTCCTACGGTAACGCGTTTTCCGTCAATAAGGGATTCCCCCACGAATCCCGTCCTAGTCTGGGTCAAGAGTTTGTACAAACCGGGTTTACCCCCTATGGAAAGAATTTTTTCCAATGCCATGTGCTCCAATTTTAAAGATGCAAAAATAGCTTATCCTTGGTAGGAAATACTACTATCTTGCTTTTTTTGCGCTGGGAAATCGCATTTTATAATCCACTTTGATTTTCCCTTTTGAAATTTTATCCAAGCGACTTTTCAATAGTCTTTTCTTCAAAGAAGAAAGCTTATCCGTAAACAAAACCCCCTCTATATGGTCGTACTCATGTTGAATGACCCGTGCCAAAAGACCTTCATAAGTTTCTGTATGGGTTTCGAAATGCTCGTCTTGATATTCAATCGTGATTTTGGGTTTGCGCTTCACATCTTCCCTCACATCCGGAATACTTAAACAACCTTCATTAAAATCCCAAGCTTCTCCTTCTTCTTCCAAAATCTTGGCATTGATGAATACTTTTTTGAATCCGTTCAACGCCTTTTGTTCTTCGGGAGAAAGGTCTTCATCATCCGAAAAAGGAGTTGTGTCCACCAAAAACAAACGAATGGCCAATCCTATTTGCGGTGCCGCCAGTCCTACTCCATGCGCATTGTACATGGTTTCCCACATATTTGTGGTAAGCGTTGACAAATTGGGGTATTCGCTGTTAATCTCCTTGGCTTTTTTCCGGAGTACGGGTTCACCGTATGCTACAATGGGTAAAATCATTCTACTGTATTCTATCAAGATAGGCTTGTAAAATCAGTGTCGCGCTGATTTCATCAACAAGTCCTTTCTGTCTTCTTTTGCTTTTTTTCATCCCGGAATCCAGCATGGATTGAAAGGCCATTTTTGAGGTAAATCGCTCGTCTTGGCGTTCAACCTTCAATTCAGGGAGTTCATTTTCCAATACTTGGATAAAAATCTGGATATCTTTTTCAGATTCAGAAGGCGTATTGTCCATTTGTTTGGGCAATCCCAAAATCAATCTTTCTACGGGTTCCTTCGCTACATAGTCTTTCAGAAAAGCCATCAGTTTTGAAGTTTCTACCGTGGCGAGACCAGAAGCAATCAGCTGCAGTGCATCGGTTACCGCTATTCCGGTCCTGACGGTCCCATAATCCAAAGCCATGATTCTTGCCAAATGCCAAATTTTGGCAAAAATAACCCTAAAAATGTTATCAGCGTAAAAGGGATATGCTTTTACAAAAAAGCCCCCTATTTTTGACAAAAATCCAAAAATGACAGCAGTACAGCAACAGATAGAAGCCGCTTGGGAAAACCGAGAACTTTTAAAATCCGATGAAACACAAGCGGCCATTCGAAACGTGATTGACCAAATCGATGCCGGCACGTTGCGTTGTGCCGAGCCAACCGCTTCAGGCTGGCAAGTGAACGAATGGGTGAAAAAGGCCGTCGTACTTTATTTCCCAATCCAAAAAATGGAAGTGCTCGAAGCTGGCATATTTGAATATCACGACAAAATTCCATTGAAACGAGGCTATGCTGAAAAAGGCATCCGGGTAGTACCTCATGCCGTGGCGAGACATGGAGCATACATTTCTCCTGGCACTATTCTCATGCCCAGTTATGTAAATATCGGTGCTTATGTGGATGAGGGTACCATGGTGGATACTTGGGCTACGGTAGGCAGCTGTGCCCAGATTGGCAAGAATGTGCATTTGAGCGGTGGTGTAGGTATTGGTGGGGTTTTGGAACCTTTGCAAGCCGCCCCGGTAATTATTGAGGATGACGCGTTTATTGGTTCTAGATGTATTGTGGTTGAAGGAGTAAGGGTAGGTAAAGAAGCTGTTCTTGGAGCTAATGTTGTACTCACCGCATCCACCAAAATCATTGACGTTACCAAAGAAAACCCGATTGAATTGAAGGGAAGTGTTCCGGAACGTTCCGTAGTGATTCCGGGAAGCTATACCAAGCAATTCCCAGCGGGTGAGTTCCAAGTACCTTGTGCATTGATTATTGGCCAACGAAAAGAAAGTACGAATAAAAAGACCTCTTTGAACGATGCGCTACGTGACCATAGCGTAGCTGTATAGCATGGAGAAATTTCTGGTCATACAGCAAAAAATGATTGGTGATGTTTTGGCCAGCACACTCTTGTGCGAGCATTTGAAACATCATTTCCCAGAGACAGAGGTTCATTTTTTGATTCATTCCAACGCACTTCCCGTGGTGCAGGGCAATCCATTCGTTGACCGAATACTTTTATTTGAACCCGAACATCGCAAGAATAAAATTGCTTTTTTGAGATTTCTTCGAAGTATTCAAAAAGAAAAGTATTTGGCTGTTTTAGATGTCTATGGCAAATTAGAGACTAACCTCCTCACCCTTTTCTCTGGAGCACCTGTTCGTATTTCATATGAAAAATGGTACACCAAGTTCGTCTACACCCATTTGTTTCGGTATTCCTCCAATCCTGAAACTACGTTGGGGTGGGCGATAGAAAACCGACTGTTGCTGTTACAGCCACTGATTCCAAAATTGGAACATCCTCTTTTGGAACCAAGAATTCACCTAACCGAGGACGAAATTCAAAACGCCAAAGATTTTTTAAAAAGTCATAGAGTTAAACTAAGTCAACCTATTTTGATGATTGGCATGTTGGGCAGTGGGCCTTCCAAAAGTTATCCACTGGATTATTTTGCGGTTACACTTAACAGCATCGCCGAACAATTTGATGGCACTATACTTTTGAATTACATCCCGAGTCAAAAGGACGTGGTAGCGCAGTTACTTTCAAAATGTTCTGATAAGGCTAAAGCCTTGATTCGAGATGATGTTTTTTGCCCTTCGTTACGGTCGTTTCTCTCGGTATTGAGTTTGTGTTCTGGATATTATGGGAATGAAGGAGGAGCTACCAATATGAGCAAGGCATTAGGGCTTCCGAATTTCTCCATTTTTGCCCCTTGGATTTCCAAAAAAGGATGGTTGACCTACAATACCAATCCGAAAAATCAAGGTGTACACCTCTCAGATTTTGATGCCGCCGTAAATCGCATCCCCAAAAAAGAACGCAAAAAGAACGTGCAGGCTTTTTATCAACGGCTAGAGCCGGAATTGTTCAAGAAACGTTTACTTGAGTTCCTCCAAAGGCATGTTTTCCCGAACCAATAATACTTGATAGGCCTCTGTCACGATTTTCCATCCATTGTTGAGCATGTAATCGATAACCAATTTGCCTTTTCCGCCATTGGGCAAGTCGCAATCATCGATTAGAACAATGGACTTATCATGCAGTTTGTTTTCTATGTTTTTAAACTCAGCCAAATGGTGTTCTTGGCTTTTTCGTTGTACTTCTGGGTCGCTGCTGTAATCGTAACTATCGAGATACAATAAATCCACTTGGGACTCAAAATTCTTAAGAAACACAAGCGAATCGGAAAGGTGTAGCTGAACATAATCATCCAGATTTTGCCGGGTAACTTCTTCTTGTGCTCTGGCCACTGAAGCTTCGCTGATGTCAACGGAGTGAACGAAAGCACCATTTTCCTTTGCCCATTTTCCGAATACGATGGTCGCAGCCCCATTGCTTTTTGCCCCTTTGAGACCTTCTCGCGAAGTACCCGTTTCAACAATGGTCTTGGCTTGCGTACTTCGCATTAAGTCCATTGTTTGTCTGAAGGTATCCCGCCGTTTTCTAAAGTCATGTTTAAAAGGCATAAAGGGATATAGGGACTTGTGTTTGTAGAGTTTTCCGGCAAAAAAACCTGCTACACCTAAAGCAAGAATAGTGAGGACTATGTTCATCGGGAAAGGGTTAGTAAATGTGGGCTAAATATAGAACAAGAAATCCCTTATTTAAAAGTTTAAGAGTGGTTGCGACCTTAAAATGTTAATCCCTATAAATATTGACTTGCCAAAAGCAACCCTTTTTTCGAAGGGGCATCCTCAGGTTGAAAAGCACTTTTTTTGTGTATCGCTATTCCGAAAAAAGCAATAATCGAACCAATAAATTGAGAATTTAAACAAACTGAAGTAGGTTTTTTGGGTTTTCAGTTGTTACAATAAAAAACAGGGTCGCAAACAATTTTTCGACAGTTTTTTTGTTATAATTTTGTAATACTTTAACAAGTACCCCATAACATTATGTCGCAGTATACTTCATCGACAACCAAACTTACCACGTTGATCATTACCTATAATGAGATAGGATATATTGAGCGTTGTTTGGAAGCAGTGACGTTTTCTGATGAGATAATTGTCGTAGATTCCTACAGCTCAGATGGAACCTATGAGTTTTTGAAACAGCATCCCAAAGTCAAAGTGGTGCAGCATCCTTTCGAAAATTTTACGGCTCAGAAATCGTATGCACTGAGCTTGGCCTCAAACGATTGGATTCTTTTTATCGATGCAGATGAAGTAGTTTCACCTGCCCTGAAGGATGAAATCATAACCACCATAAACGAGCCCAATCCACACGAAGCGTATTGGTTTTACCGAAAGTTCATGTTCCAGAACAAACCATTGCACTTTAGTGGATGGCAGACTGACAAAAACCATCGACTGTTCCGCAAGAGCAAAGCGAAGTTCACGGACCGAAAAATTGTACATGAAACGCTTGAAGTAGATGGTACCTCGGGAATCCTAAAAGAAAAATTAGTTCACTTCTGCTACAAGGATTACGAAGACTATAAGGGTAAAATGTTGAAGTACGGCCGCCTAAACGCCAAGGAAGCTTTTTATAAAGAAAAGCAATTCAATTATGTCTTAATGGTCGTAAAACCACTTTGGAAATTCATCAATCACTACGTTATCCGTTTTGGATTTTTGGATGGAAAAAGGGGGCTCACTATTTGTTATTTGAATGCTTTAGGTGTTTATGAGCGTTTTAAAGAGCTCAAAAAACTCGAAAAGAAAAACGAGCTCACCTATTACTTGGTAATGCCATAAAAAGTCCAGACGGCTTTCTGTTGTCGGGTAGTTTTACGAATTTCTTTATTCTTTGCAATTGATTCGGGAGTCTTGTACCCTCTTTTGTGGTCTAAATGCACGCATACCGCGCTATAGCGCAATTGTTTGGATCTGATCCCAAAATTGAAAAGACGTTCCCCCAATTCACGATCTTGCCCCCCATATTGCATGCGTTCGTCAAAACCGTTTACATTCATAATATCCTTTTTCCAACCTGAGGAATTGTGACCGTTCCAACTGGCATTGGTTGGCGTAAAGGTGTTAAGGAACTTGGAAACGATTCCGCTTGCGGTCAACTTGTTGTTTTTAAAGGTTTTGGGAATTCCCTTTTCTTTCAACCAATGAATATCAAAACACCGTTGGCGTTCAATATCATCCAAGGTTATCATTTTTGAAATGTTCATGGGGAGCATGTAGTAGCCTCCTGAAATAAAATGCCCCTGTTCTTTATTAATATAATGCACCTCAACGAAGTCTTCTCTTGGAATGCAATCTCCATCGGTCATGATTACATAATCCGCTTTGCAGGCGTTTACGGCTTTGTTGAGAATCCTTGACTTTTGAAAACCGTCATCTTCTTGCCAAACATGTTCGATATGAAAAAAAACCTTAGATGTCATATCTTCCAATAATGCTTTGGTTTTTGGTCCCGAACCGTCATCCGCAACGACCACTTCAAAACTTTTGAAGGTCTGGCAATTAAAACCCCATAAGACTTTTTTCAGCCACTCCTCAGAGTTGTAGGTACTCACGATAACCGAAATCTTTGGAGTTTCTTCCACTTTTCTCATAATCGGGTAAAAATAGAAATATTAATTGTTAGAACATATGGTAATTTAGCAGCAAAATTTACCAATCACATGAAGGTCAAAGAAATTCCGAAATCTTTACTTACGCAAAGAAGACTGAAAGCTGCGAGTCTTTCGGAATTGACCCGAGACAAACCTCAAATTCCAGTAGTAGTATCTCTGGCCTCGATTCCTTCACGTTTGGATATCGTCCATATCACCATAAAAAGCATCTTAAACCAAACTGTGCTTCCCAAACATTTGATGTTATGGCTCCATATGGATTTGAAAGGCAAACTTCCTAATACACTAACTGAATTGGAAGGAGAACTATTTTCCATTCAATTCACTACTTACGCGAGTTCGCATAGGAAACTCGTTGAACCTCTAAAACAGTTTCCCAACCTACCTATCATTACCTGCGATGATGACATGATGTATCGAAAAAATTGGTTGGAGAACCTTTACAGCGAACACAAAAAATACCCCAACGCAATTCTGGCAAACCAAGCCAGAAATATTGCATATGATGATGAAGGCACACTTCTCCCCTACCACCAATGGACCGATATTCAGCAAAACAAAAAAACCAAGAATACCATATTGCCCATTGGTGCAGGAGGTACCCTGTATCCCCCAAACGTTTTGGATAAAAGGGTAACCAAGGAAGCCCTTTTCATGGAATTGGCTCCCAAAGCAGATGATTTATGGTTCAAGGCTATGGGGTTACTCAAGGGAACCGAATCCAGAAGGTCTGAGAATCCAACCAAGGAACCTATTCCCATTTTTGGGTCCCAGAAAGAGTCTCTCAAAAAAACCAATATCGACCAAGACAAAAACACATCTCAATGGAGAGCTCTTGATGCGTACTTCGGTCTTTTTCAACTTATGCAAGTCAATGGAACTGATTCAAGAAATCAATAGCAGTATAACACACCTAAAAGAAGGGAATCTCATTTTGTATCCCACGGACACAGTTTGGGGCATTGGTTGTGATGCCACTAATCCTGAAGCGGTCAAAAAAGTATATGCCCTTAAAAACAGGGAAGACAGCAAAGCCCTTATTTGCCTTGTAGCGAATCAAGCCATGCTAGAGCGCTATGTGGAACAGGTTCCAGAAGTTGCATATGACATCATTGATTTAGCCACAAAGCCTACCACAATTGTATTTGATGCCCCTAAAGGCATCGCGTCAAATTTGGTGGCTGCAGACAATACCCTTGCCATTAGGGTGGCATCGGACGAATTCTGCAAAAAATTAATCAACAAGTTTGGAAAGCCTATTGTGTCTACTTCGGCCAACATCTCTGGCATGCCAACCCCTCAAGATTTTAAATCCATCCATGCAAATATTTTAAAAGGAGTGGACTATGTGGTAAATTTGCCATTGGTCAATAAAGATACCCCACCGTCATCTATCATTAAGTTAAGTAATGATGGTAAGGTAAAGGTCATACGAGAGTAGAATGTCGCAGGAACGCTTTAGGGAAGCTATCAATCTCAACATATTTCAAATCATTTCAGAAGCCGCAGCGGAAATAGGCCAAGAAACCTATGTCATTGGTGGTTTCGTTAGGGACTATTTCCTCGAAAAAACCACCCCAAAAGATATTGACATTGCAACCTTGGGCAATGGCATTGCTTTGGCAAAAAAGGTAGCGCAAAGCTTGCCAAAAAAACCCAAAGTATCCGTTTTCAAGAATTTTGGTACGGCCATGATCCATGCGGATGATATGGAGTTGGAGTTTGTTGGGGCACGAAAAGAAAGTTATCGGCAAAACAGTAGAAAACCCATTGTGGAGAATGGAACGCTGGAAGACGACCAAAATCGTCGTGATTTCACCATCAATGCTTTGGCTATTTCCCTTAACTCCGAGAATTACGGTGCTTTGCTCGACCCTTTCGAAGGTAGAAAGGACTTGGAAGCAGGGATTCTTCGAACTCCATTGGCTCCTGAGGAAACGTATTCCGATGACCCTCTGCGCATAATGCGAGCCATTCGTTTTGCCACCCAATTGAATTTTGAAATCGAACTGGAATCCTTAAAAGCCATAACCGCCCAAAAAGACCGAATCCAAATTGTTTCAAAGGAGCGTATTGTGGATGAGTTGCATAAAATCATGTTGGCGTCCAAACCGTCCATTGGCTTAAAATTGCTTTTGGAAACAGGGCTTTTGCCTTTTTTATTGCCAGAATTGGAAGCTTTACAAGGCATTGAAGAAGTAGAAGGGCAAACCCATAAAGACAACTTTTGGCATACGTTGGAAGTGGTCGATAACATTTCCAAAACCACGGACAACCTTTGGTTACGATGGGCGGCCCTATTACATGATATTGGAAAAGCTCCGACAAAGAAATTCCATCCGAAGATTGGTTGGACGTTTCATGGGCATGAATTCGTGGGTTCAAAAATGGTATACCGACTTTTTAAAAGACTCCACATGCCTTTGAACGACAAGATGAAATTCGTTCAAAAAATGGTTCGAATGAGCTCAAGACCCATCATCTTGGCCCAGGACCATGTCACCGATTCAGCAGTACGAAGATTGGTTTTTGATGCGGGGGACCACGTGGACGACCTGATGACGCTATGTGAAGCAGACATCACTACCAAAAACCCTAAAAAACAACGACGATACCTGAACAACTTCAAGATCGTTCGACAAAAAATTGTTGAAGTCGAGGAAAGAGATCATGTGCGCAATTTCCAGCCCCCTGTGACTGGAGAGGAAATCATGAAAGCATTCGATATCAGGCCTTCCAAAGAAATAGGAATCATCAAAGAAGCCATAAAAGAAGCCATTTTGGAAGGACAGATTCCAAATGAGCATCAGGCAGCCTTTGACTTCATGATTGAGAAAGGGAAAAAATTAGGACTAACACCAAGTGAAGCATGAAGCAGTATTTCATTTTTTTTGCCAAGCTTAGTCTGATTCTGGTCTACTTGGTTATTGTTGCAGGAGCCGTAGTGCGCATGACCGGTAGTGGCATGGGATGCCCAGACTGGCCCAAATGTTTTGGATATTACATTCCGCCAACGGATGCAGAGGTCTTGCAATGGCAACCCAATCGCGAATTCAAATCGGGTCAAGTAATCATCAAAGACGAAGCTTTATTTGTTGCACAAAAAGACTTTACAACTTCGGCAGCCTATGCTAAGGAAAACTGGGCACCTTACACCAAGCACGATTATGCCATCTTTAATGTTTGGCATACTTGGATTGAGTATATCAATCGATTGGTAGGCGCCTTGGCAGGTTTGGCCACGCTATTCATGGCATTATTTTCATTCGCTATGTTAAAAGTTAGGCCAAGATTGGTTTTGTTCTCGTGGATTGTGGTCTTCGCCATGGGTTTTCAAGCATGGCTGGGAGCAACGGTGGTGTACTCTGTCCTCGAACCGCTTAAAATCACCTTGCACATGCTCATGGCCTTAGCCATTGTAGGTTTGTTATTGGTTATTTTAAGTCACAGAATCAGCTTCAATTTCCCCAAAGTATCCAAATGGACTAAAGTTTTCATTTTGTTTGGGATGACCCTCACTCTGGCGCAGATTGTAATGGGAACCCAAGTACGACAATTCGTAGACCATCAAATAGACTTGTTGGGCGAAAATGCCAAAAATCTCTGGTTGCAAGAACCTGCAATCAACTTTTATGTGCACCGCTCCTTTTCCATTCTGGTTCTAATGGTCAACGGATGGATTTGGTGGACCTTTCGAAAAAAAGGATACCCCATGAAGTTGGCCAATGGTGTTATGGCCTGCATTGGCCTAGAGATTCTAACCGGTATTGCTATGTATTATGTTGATTTTCCATTTGGTTCGCAGCCCGCACATTTGGTCTTGGCATCTCTGTTGTTCGGTTTTCAATTTGCACTACTCTTAACAGTCTTTCAACCGCAAAAAGCGCTTAAAACTTCGTAACTTTACCCGCTATTTTATTTGTAATGATTTATAAAATTAGGGTCATACTCGACAGCGAAGAGGATATTTTCAGGGATTTGGAAATCGAGGAACACGCTACCCTCGAAGATTTGCACAATACCGTTACCCAAGCCTTTGGCTTTTTGGGTAATGAAATGGCTTCTTTTTATACCTGTGACGAACAATGGAATCAAGATGAGGAAATTGCTTTGTTCGACATGGGTGGTTCTGAGGTAAGATTGATGGGAGAAACAGGGATGACCGATGTTTTGACCGAAGAAAGTCCAAAACTGATTTACGTCTACGATTTTTTAAACATGTGGACCTTTTTTGTGGAGCTGGCCGACATTGTTCCGAAAGAAGATGGTCCAAACTATCCCAATTTGTTGTTCAGTTTCGGGGAACTGCCTGATGCTCCGCCAGAGAAACGGTTTGAATCCAAACCTTCCATCGACTTTGACGATGTCACGGATCAATACGACGACCTCGATTTTGACGAAAATTGGAACTAGTTCACTAGCCTTTCTTTTTCCTACTAAAAACAAACAACACCCATGTTCAATTTATTTTCCGCCCAAATTGAAAGCCTATCCCTTCACCGTGTAGGGAACAAGAGTAAAAATGAACCTATGTTGCTTTCTAGTCAGCCGCTAGAGTTGAACGACGAACTCAACGGGTTGTTGAAAGAATACTTTTTTAAGTCCTTTCGCGAAAAAGAGGAGAACTATTTTCGTTTTTCTCATGAAGCAGACCTCGAGTTCAACACGGTTTATGAAAGCGTGAAAAGTATTTTCGAGCAGCCTTCCCAAAATCATACTGCTTCCCAAAAAATTGCTCAATTTCTACACGATCAATCCAATCATCCCCATATCAAAAACGGAGAAGTGTATGTGGCACACTTTACGGATGTGGTATTGGACAATGAAAAAATGGATGCTGTTGGGATTTTCAAATCGGAGATAAAACAAGACTTTTTCCAATTCAGAGAGCAGGCAGACCGCCTCGAGCTTTTGGTAAAACAGGGGATAAACATCAACAAATTGGACAAAGGCTGCCTAATTTTCAATACGGAAAAAGAAAATGGTTACAAAGTGTTATCAGTTGACAGTAATCGCTATGATGCCAAATATTGGCTTGAGAATTTTTTGTCCATCATTCCTTTGACAGATGATAACTTCTACACTAAAAACTACCTGAAGTTCTGCCAGAACTTCGCTAAGGATGTGGTATTGCCCGCCGAAGACAAACAACAAGAGGTGTTGTTCATGAACCGGGCGGTAAACCATTTTGCCAAAAATGACGCTTTTGAGGAAAGTTCCTTTTTGAATGAAGTAATGGAAAATCCCGAGCTAATTCCCGAATTCAAGCATTACAAAGTAGAGAAAGGCCCAAAGTATAGCATCGAGGATATTTCCAACTTTGATATTGCCAACAAAGCGGTTTCAGATGCGCGTAAGAAAATAAAAAACGTTATCGAACTGGATACCAATATCCAAATCAAAATGGATTTTATCAATCCAGAATCTGCTGAAAAATTTGTAGAAAAAGGTTGGGACGAAGAGCGTCAGATGTATTACTACCTTGTGTATTTCAACAAGGAGCAAAAACGTTAGGGCTGCCCTAGGATTTGGTTCATATTGACCCCTTCGTAGTTTCTTTTCACGAAATCCAAGCCCAAGGATAATACCTCGCCCATAGTATCACATTTTTTGAAATTGACATCTTTGGTGAGGTCATAGATTTCCATTTTTAGGGCTTCAATATTTTCCAACAACGAAATATCGTCGGTTTTAGCGATGCTGACCAACCGTTTAATGCGATTCCCAGAACTCTTAATCCGCTTCGCGACAATGGAACGTTCTTCAATTTTATACTGGTCCACTGAACTTTTCTGGAGCTTTTCCCGCACAAGTTCCACCATCAAAAAATTCTCTTTGAAAAACTGGGGGCGGTAGACCTTTAACTTTCCTTCAAAGCATTGCTGGTCAAAATCAATCGCTCGAATTTTATAGACCACGTGGTCAAAATCGTGAGTGGGAACGATTACATAATTGTAGGAGCGCATGTCGCCCAACAATCGAATCATGCAGCGTTCGTTGAACTTTACAAACTCTTTGGCCAGTTGCGATTTTTCCGCTTCCGTGCACTTAGGAAGCACATCGCTGATGAAAACATCTCCCGGAATTCCAGCAATATGTTCTTCGATTAATGTATCGCCATAGACCAAAAAATTCAAGTTATAGGGCGATAACATATGCTCCAATTCCAAGCCGTAAACCCGAGAAGCATCGGTACGTTTTACGTAGAAATAGGTGTAGTTGTCATTCAAAATATTCCGCACCTTGATTCGAAACGGTTTGGAATTGCCAAAGGTGCAATAATCCACCGCATCAATGTTCAAAAACTCTACAATTCGGTCACTACCGTCTGAGTGAAGTATGGAGTATACCTTCTTTAAACTAGCATCGATTTCTTGTCGTTCAAAATCCGAATAATACACCCTTACCCAAAGGGTATCCATCCCCTCCTTATCGTATACCACAATAGAACCCGAAAAACGCAAAAGGTCCTCATAAAAAATCGGGATTTCAATTTTTCGGCTGTACCGATGCAGGTAACCATCCAACTTTTTATTGACTGGATAGGCCGGTTTTTTCTTCGACATCAACTTTTCTTCGCTCATCCGGAGAAGATTATTGTAACAAATACAAGGTTTCCTCGTCAAGTTACTAAATCCAATCAAAAAACGATTTTACTTTGGGAACAATCCTTAACGTAGACGGACTTACCAAAAAGTTCGGCCATCTTGTGGCAGTCAACCAGCTTTCCTTCTCGATTGAGAAAGGAAATGTATATGGCATTCTTGGACCTAACGGAAGCGGAAAATCCACCACATTGGGTATTATTTTAAATGTGGTGAACCGAACCTCAGGTTCGTTTGAATGGTTCAATGGAACGACATCCACACACCAAGCCTTGAAAAAAGTAGGGGCTATTATTGAACGCCCTAATTTTTACCCCTACATGACCGCGGTCCAAAACTTGAAACTGGTTTGCAAAATCAAAGAAGTTTCTGACGACAAAATAACCGAGAAGTTGGAGTTGGTGGGATTGTTGGATAGACAGCACAGTAAGTTTCGCACTTATTCCCTAGGGATGAAGCAACGTTTGGCCATCGCTTCTGCTTTGTTGAACGACCCCGAAATTTTAATTCTGGATGAACCTACCAACGGATTGGACCCCCAAGGGATTCATCAAATCCGTCAAATCATCAAAAAAATTGCTTCCCAAGGCACCACAATATTGTTGGCCTCACACTTATTGGATGAAGTCGAAAAAGTGTGTTCCCATGTGGTAATCCTTCGCAAAGGCAAAAAATTGTACTCCGGTCCTGTTGACGAAATGTTGGCCAGCCATGGTTTCTTTGAACTCAAATCCAAGGACATGGAAAAACTCCATTCGTTTTTGGAAAAACAGGCCATCTTCGGAAAACTTACCCAAGAAAATGGTTTGCTCACAGCATATCTCAAAGAAGAGTTGGCCGCTGAGGAATTGAACCAAATGTTGTTTAAAGAAGGTATCGTACTATCCCACTTGATGAAACGAAAGGAAAGCCTGGAAGAACAATTCTTGACCCTAACCCAAAACGAAAACTAAGCGAAATGGTACGATTACTTCAAATAGAATTCATCAAACTGTGGAACAATAGAGCAAGTCGTATTCTTATCGCGTCTTATTTTATTCTCCTGACTTCCATTGCCAGATGTACGGAAAGTTGAAAATGCCTTGGTCTGCCAAGTGGAACTGCACTGGACCAATATCAAATTTGATGGCGGCTACTAAGGCATTTTCAACTTTCCGTACATCTGGCATTTCAATAGCTATATCACCGCAATTTTCAAGCTGTTTTTGGCCATTGTAATCGTATCGATGATGGCAAATGAGTACAGCAATAAAACCATCAAACAAAACCTGATTGATGGGCTTTCCAAAAAGGAATTCATCCTCTCTAAGTTTTTGACCGTCACGGTGTTCTCCTTGGTTTCAACCATTTTTGTCTTCTTGGTATCTCTGGTTTTGGGTTTGATTTATTCTGATTATGACGAGTTTTCCATCATCTTTTCGGATTTGGAATTTCTATTGGCCTTTTTCTTCAAGTTAATGGGCTTTTTCTCCTTCTGTCTCTTCTTGGGTATTTTGATAAAAAGGTCCGCTTTCGCACTTGGTTTTCTGATTTTATGGGCTATTTTGGAACAAGTGTTTTTTGGACTTCTGGGCTGGAAAGTCATGAGCTGGGAAGCGGCTCAAAGAGTAAAAAACTTCTTTCCGTTGGAAGCCACGGCAAATCTCATCAAGGAACCCTTTTCACGATTATCGGCCGTTCAAAATATAGGCGAGCAAATCGGTGAAAGCATGGATTTCGACTATCATGTGTATTGGTATGAGTTTCTGATTGTTATCCTCTGGACGCTAATTTTTGTCTACTTGTCCCACGCATTATTAAAAAAACGTGATTTGTAGTATCTTGTAGTGCTATGACACTATAAGCAGATGCTGAGGACACTATTGATTTTAATGACGGTGCTGTCGTTCACCTACAATGTTCGAGCACAAGGAGAAGCTACTTTTTGGTATTTCGGTGATAATGCAGGAATAAAGTTTGAAGAAGATGGCACAGTTACCCCCTTGCTCAATGGCCAGTTGAGTACGATTGAGGGCTGTACCTCTATTTCCGATGAAGAAGGCAATCTTTTGCTGTACACTGACGGAATAACCGTATTCAACAAAGACCATCAAGTTATCGCCAACGGAACGGAACTCTATGGAGACCCCTCGAGTTCGCAATCGGGACTTATTGTGCCCAAACCCGGAGACCCCTCAATTCAATATGTATTTACGGTAGACGCCTCTGCAGGCGAAAATCCTGGGAACTTTGGATTGAATTATACTATTGTTGACTTGGATGGTAACGCAGGACGGGGACGCGTTCAACAAAAAAACATTCAACTCCTTGAACTATGTAGCGAAAAAATTACAGCGGTATTAAAAGACTGTTCCAATCGCTCAGTTTGGGTAGTCGCTTTTGCTGGAGAGAATGGAGACTCCAACTCTTACGATACTTTTTTCGCCTATGAAGTGACCCCTGCCGGGGTGAATCGAACTCCTATTAAAAGTAGGTTTGAAGAATTTAGCATCCTTGACCCTCGCGGCTATCTCAAGTTTTCAACCGATGGAACAAAAGTTGCCAGTGCAAACTCCCTATCCGGTTTGTATTTATATGATTTTGATGTTGCAACAGGTGTAGTCTCAAATGCTCAAAGAATTCGCATCGAAGGACCCAATCGCCTTCCTTATGGTGTCGAGTTTTCCCAAAGCAGGCGATTCCTTTATGTTCATGCCTCCAACAACGAATCCGTATCGGAACCTGAGGGGCATGAATCTTCGCTTTTGCAATTTGATTTGCGCGCCGACGATATTGCTGCATCGATGATTGAAATTGACAATAGACCTATTTTTAGAGGGGCATTGCAACTTGGTTTCGATGGCCGAATCTATCGAACCATATCTCGAAATTATCTAGAAGGTTCTCCCTATTTGGGGGTTATCAATGAACCTGAACGCCTTGGTGCAGATGCTGATTACCAACACGATGCGATTTTTTTGGAGGATAGAAATGGCCGTCAGGGCTTACCCCCCTTTATCCAATCCTTTTTCTACAAAGTGGGCTTGTTCCGCAATGCAGATGGCACCAAGGAGACTTTGGCAGATGTTTGTCTTTCCGAACAATTGACCTTGGAGGTAGACCCCAATCCTAATGCAACCTTTATTTGGAGAAAGGATGGAACCCTACTTCCCAACAATTCCAATACGTTGGAAATCGCGAGTGTCGGTTTTGCAGATGCCGGAACTTACACTTTGGAGATTATCCCAGATGACCCAAAGGTCTGTGTCATCAATGGTGAAGCCGAGATTACCGTAAATGAGGTGCCTGTTCCTGAACCTAAAGCACTTAACCAGTGTGATTTGGGACCCGATGACCCGAATGATGGTTTGACTACTATCAATCTGCTTCAAATTTCAGAGAATGAAAATTTTGAATACACTTTCTACAAGACCCGACAAGACGCCATAGATGGAAATCCCATTCCTAATCCTGAGCGGTACGAAAACACAACGCCTTTCGCTGAAAGTCTTGTCTACCAGGTTACCAATCAAGTGGGTTGTGGTGGATTATCCACTTTGCATTTGACCGTTACCTCTACTATTGTTGAAAGTGACCCTCCCCTATTTTTTTATGGCTGTGATAATGACCCTCTGGATGATTCGGTAGAAGGCATCTTCGACCTTTCTGCTTTTGTTTTGGAAGGTTACGAGAATTCCGAAGTGAACTTTTATGCCAATTTGGAAGATGCCAGTCTTGAAATCAATCCATTGGAATCAGAATATACAAGCACTGCCGCCTCCATTTTCGCGAGAATAGAAAACAACAACCAGTGCGAAACTGTAAAACAAATCAATCTGGTGGTCAATCCTACCCCAAACTTTGAATTTCCAGACCAGTTTGTTCGCTGTACGGATGGCCCTGAATTGAGAATTACCGCCCCAGCAGGATTCGATTTGTACCGCTGGTGGAAAATAGAAGAAGAAACCAGTACCCTTTATGCCCAAGGTGCTTCGGCTAGTTTTTCGGATGCAGGTGACTATCGTCTCGAAGTTGGAATAGAATATGGAGTCAACCAATGTTATGGGGGTGAAGACTTTACCATTTTGCCGTCGAACAGAGCCACGATTACCGATATTGAGATAACGGACTTTTCCAAGAACAATACCGTGTCCGTATCCGTTGAGGGGGATGGGGATTACCTATTTTCTTTAGATGGTATAAATTACCAAGAGGAATCTTTCTTTGAGGGCGTGGACCCAGGTTTCCTTTCTGTTTTTGTGCAAGACAATAATGGCTGTGGTATCACGGAAGAAGAAATTTCCGTTTTGGGATACCCTAGTTTTTTCACTCCAAATGGCGATGCGGTAAACGACTCTTGGAAAATTATTGGCGTGAGCGAAAATATCGCTTCCAATAGTTTGATTACGATATATGACCGATTCGGAAAACTCATCAAACAAATGACGATGACTTCTGGATGGAATGGACTTAGCGAGGCCGGACAGCAACTCCCTTCGGATAGCTACTGGTTTGTTGCCGAATTCGAACAAGGAAGAACGCACAAAGGATTTTTCGCCCTAAAACGATAAGCAAGGCTATTCCCGCATGAGAACTACCAAAAAAAATGTTTTCATCCTACTGCTATTCTTGGGAATTGCGCACTTTGCCATTGCCCAGAGCTGCCCTGGTTTGGTAAACCCTGTGGCAGGAGCGGTTAACGTTCCAGTGGAAACCACGATTACTTGGTCTCCCTCCAATAATGTCCCTGGCTATCAAATACGGTTGGGAACGGCACCTGGCTTGAGTGATTTGGGGCAGGCCTCGGTGGGAAGCGCAACTAGTTATACGCCACCTTTGGGCTTGCCCGAAAATACTGAGATTTTCGTAACCATCGTTTTGGATTTTTTGTTTCAGGGCGGTAGCGATATTGTTTGTAATAGCCTGTCTTTTACTACCGAAGATGTTACTTCGCGACCACCTTGTACCACGATGAACAATCCAACCAATGGAAATACTGATGTTAGCATTTTCACCAATATTACTTGGCTTTATGCTCCTACCGCCACTGGGTATCGTGTTTCCTTGGGAACGACCCCAGGAGGAACCGAAATAGAGAATAATCTGGATGTTGGTAACATCTTAAGTTATAATCCGCCGGGGCAACTTCCACCCAACACCACTATTTATGTACGAATTGTACCATATAACGAAAATGGCAATGCCGTTAGTTGCACTGAATTCAATTTCACCACAGGCGATATAGCCCCTCTACCAGGGTGTACCACACTTATTAGTCCTATGAATGGGGCCCAAAATGTACCTTTGACACCCTTTATTGAGTGGCAAGCAGTACCCGATGCGACTGGGTACCGGGTTACGATTGGAAGCACCCCAAATGCAGCTGATGTTTTGGACAATGCAACCTTTTTTACGAATTCAACCTTTGTTATCGATTTTGAATCGAATAAAACCTTTTTCATTACCATTGTCCCTTTCAACGCTTCAGGGGATGCTGTGGGCTGCGGTCAGGAAGCTTTTTCAACATCTTTGGGTTGTGGACCCTTCTTGGACCCAACTACCGGTGAAGTGAATGACTTTTTCCCCGAAATTACTTTTGACGGGACTTTTTCCTTCTGTGAAGGTCCTGTTCCCTCGCAAATAGAAGCTCCAATGGGAGCCGATGGATATCGCTGGTTTAGCGTTAATGAGTTTGGAACACAAACATTGTTATCTGAGGATAGATTTTTCAACCTAACAGAAACGGGGTCTTATATTTTGGAAGCATATAATGTTGTTTCCCAACCGAGTGGAGAGGTTATTGAATGTCCTGTCGTAATTCCATTTAATACGGTTTCCTCTGCTCTGGCTTCAATTGATAACCTATTGATTAATGAAACCGCATTGGGTCTGGATGTTACGGTGATAGCTTCAGGTATAGGTGACTATGAGTACGCCATTAACGATATCAACGGTCCGTACCAAGACAGTAATTTGTTTAGAGCAGTTGCTCCGGGCACAAATACATTTTATGTGCGCGACCGCAACGGATGTGGAATTGCCGAGCGCGTTTTGGAACAAGATTTAACCGTTGAAGGATTTCCAAAGTTCTTCACCCCAAATGGGGATACTGTGAATGATTTTTGGCAGTTTATACAGCCCATAGAAGGGGAAACCATCGTATTGACCAGCATCCAAATATTTGACCGCTATGGAAAACTACTAAAAACCATCCAGCAAAATTCACAGGGTTGGGATGGTCTTTTTAATGGCTTACCTATGCCTTCAGGGGATTATTGGTTCAGGGCGATTGATGATGAAAACCAAACCTTTCAAGGGCATTTTTCCCTGAAAAGATAGCGTGCTTTCCCTTCATATTCCCTATCCCCTTTCGTACCTTTAACAGATGAAGTTTCAAGTCGTTTCTGATTTCAAACCAACCGGAGACCAACCACAGGCCATTGCCCAACTCGTTGAAGGTATTCAAACCGGAGAACCCAATCAAACCCTACTTGGGGTAACAGGTTCGGGGAAGACTTTTACCGTGGCCAATGTCGTGGAAAGCGTTCAAAAACCTACACTGGTGCTAGCCCATAACAAAACTTTGGCGGCACAATTGTATTCGGAATTCAAACAGTTTTTCCCGAATAATGCGATTGAGTATTTCGTTTCCTATTACGACTACTATCAACCCGAGGCTTATATCCCAACGAGCGGTTTGTATATCGAAAAAGACCTTTCCATTAATGAAGATATTGAGAAACTCCGGTTAAGCACTACCTCTTCCCTCCTTTCTGGGCGTAGGGATGTGCTAGTTGTAGCTTCGGTATCTTGTTTATACGGTATTGGAAATCCCTTGGAGTTTCAAAAGAACGTGATTTCCATTCATAAGGACCAGGTTATTTCCCGAACCAAGCTCCTAAAACAACTGGTGCAAAGTTTGTACTCCAGGACCACAGCTGATTTCAGGAATGGAAATTTTAGAGTCAAAGGCGATGTCGTCGATGTTTTCCCTGGCTATGCCGACCATGCTTTTCGCATTCACTTTTTTGGAGATGAAATTGAGGAAATCGAGGCGTTGGACCCTTTCAACAATAATGTGATAGAAAGCTATGACCAGCTCAACATCTATCCAGCAAACATGTTCGTGACTTCCCCGGATATCCTTCAGAATGCGATTATTCAAATTCAGGATGATTTGGTTAGGCAAATCGACTATTTCAAAGAAGTAGGGCGTCCATTGGAGGCCAAACGACTGGAAGAACGAACCAACTTTGACCTCGAAATGATTCGAGAACTGGGGTATTGCTCCGGCATTGAAAATTACTCCAGATATTTGGATGGAAGAGAGCCAGGAACGCGTCCCTTCTGCCTATTGGATTATTTTCCAGATGATTACTTAATGATTATTGACGAAAGCCATGTGACCATGCCGCAAGTGCATGCCATGTACGGTGGTGACCGTTCCCGAAAGGAAAATTTAGTAGAATATGGTTTCCGTCTCCCAGCGGCATTGGATAACAGACCTCTAAAATTTGAAGAATTTGAAGCCCTGCAAAACCAAACCATCTACGTAAGTGCAACACCTGCGGATTATGAGTTACAACTGAGCCAAGGGGTCTACGTGGAGCAAATCATTAGGCCTACTGGACTTTTGGACCCCGTTATAGAAGTAAAACCGAGTAAAAACCAAATTGATGATTTGGTTGAGGAAATACAATTGCGCGTAGAAGCGGATGAACGTATCTTGGTTACCACACTCACTAAACGGATGGCCGAGGAATTGGCCAAATACCTTACTCGCATCAATGTCCGATGCCGTTACATCCATAGTGATGTGGATACATTGGAACGAGTGGAAATCATGCAAGACCTTCGCAAAGGGATTTTTGATGTGCTCATTGGGGTAAACTTGTTGCGTGAGGGTTTGGACTTGCCAGAAGTATCATTGGTAGCCATTTTAGATGCTGATAAAGAAGGCTTTCTGCGTAACAACCGTTCCTTGACCCAAACCGTGGGACGGGCCGCAAGGAACTTAAATGGAAAAGCCATTATGTATGCGGACTCCATTACGGATAGCATGCAAAAAACCATTGACGAAACCAATTACCGTCGTGAAAAACAGATAGCCTATAATACCGCAAAC
>JBCBCH010000003.1:0-22765 GCA_038530835.1 Bacteroidota bacterium
CTGCCAAATCCGTTAGTTCGGCAATATTGGTATACTCACCGTTTGCCAAAACATTAGCGGTTATCACTATAGTCTCGGTATCACCGTCATCCAAATTTCCTACCGTCCAAGAACCGTTCAAGGGTTCATAAACACCTCTTGTGGGCACAGCACTGACAAATTCATATCCTGAAGCCAAAAAGTCGGTCACCACAATATTTGTAGCATCACTTGGACCATCATTCGTCACCGTAACCGTGAATACGATTGGGTCACCTACGTTGGGGGTCAAATCATCTGCTGTTTTGGTCACAGAAATATCAACCAGTTGAATTGGTGTCACCTCAACTTGGTCTTGATCGTCTTCAGATAAAACAGCATTATTGGGTGTGGAATCCACATCTACTTGATCGTGTTGAGTGACTTCAGCGGCATTCAAATACACCCCATTGGTATTGACCGAAGCCGTAATATTAAGTGTTGTTGTAGCGCCACTGGCTAGTGAACCAATATCCCAAATCCCGGTGCCATCATCATAGTCCGTTCCCCCATCATCCGATTGATAGGCAAACCCAGACGGAATCACATCCGTTACCTGTAACGAAGTCGTTTCACTAGGGCCTGCATTGGTAACGGTCAATGTAAATACCACATTTGAATTTACTTCTGGAGTAAGATTATCCACAGTTTTGGTCAAAGACACATCAATAATTTCGACTGGTGTGATGGTCACGTCATCCTGATCATCCTCCGCCCCAAGATTGTTGTTCGGGGTGGAGTTGATATCGAAAGCATCCGAAGCCGTTATTTCGGCAACATTGGTATAATTTCCAGTAGGGTTCACCAGTGCATCAATTACCAAAGTCTCTGTGGTTCCCGAGTTTAGGGTTCCCACTTGCCAAAGACCCGTTCCTTGATTATAAATTCCAGCGGTTGCGCTATACAGTACAAAATCAAACCCGGTAGGAAGTAAGTCCGTAACCTCCACATTAGTGGCATCATCGGGTCCTGTATTGCTGATGGCAATTTCAAAACTGATTTCCTCTCCCACGTTTGGTGTCAAATCATTATCTACCACAATTTTGGTCAACGAAAGATTCGCTTGTTGTGGGGCCGCAGTTGTACTATCTTCATCATCTTCACTTTGGTCTCCATCATCATTGTTCGGTGTGCTATCGGAATCAAACTGGTCTGAAGCTGTTACTTCTGCAATATGTGTAAACTCGCCCGCCACTCCGGTAGGCGTTAAAACGGTAGCTTGAAACGTAAGGGTTTCGGTATTGGAACCAATAGGTACATTCAGTCCTGACCATCGAATGGTATTCGTAGCTAGGCTGAACGAACCACCATCACTAATTCCAGTAATATTTCCGTAGCCTGGCGGAACCAAGTCTGCAATGGAAACACCCGAAGCGGCATCAGCGCCCAGGTTACTAAGATTGATGGTAAAGGTTACAACATCCCCCACATCAGGGTCTGTATTGCTAGCGGTTATTTCCAATTCAATATCTACGACTTGAGGGGTGACCTCGAAAAAGTCCTCATCATCTTCATCCTGGTCGCCATCATCATTACCTGGTTCACTGTCTGGGTCAAATTGGTCAACCCCGGCCAGTTCCATAGTGTTCAAATATTCGTCTGCAGTTCCGTTAGGTGCGTTTACAGTCACTTCATAAGAAACTGTAGTGCTTCCTACGGGTAATGAGCCGATATTCCAAGTGATAAAGGTTCCTGCAATGGCAGAACCGCCATTGTTCACGGTTCCCAAAGTATATCCGGAAGGAACAATATCTTCCAAAACGACATTGGTTGCATCATTTGGACCCGCATTGGTCAAGGTCAATTCAAATACAACGGTATCCCCAACATTTGGTGTCGCGCTCGAAGCAGCACTTATGTTCTTGACCAAACTCAAATCTGCTGCATTGGGTGTTACTGATTCTGTGTCTTGGTCGTCACCAGTGCCATCGTTTGGTGTACTGTTCGGGTCAAATTGGTCTGAGGCCGTTACTTGTGCAGTGTTGTCATATTCTCCAACCGTTCCCGTCGGTGCGTTTACCGTAGCACGATAGGTCAGTGTAGTTCCTGTAAGGGGTACAGAGGCTAAATCCCATAAAATTGTGGAACCTCCAAAATTGTAAATGCCTCCGGTGGATACGCTTCCTACTACAATCGTATATCCCGAAGGAATAACATCTTCTACAGAAACATTAGTTGCTATATCCGGACCTGCATTATTGATTTGAACCGTAAAGGTGATTTCTTCGCCTACCTCGGGATTGTTTTCATTTACGGATTTATCCAAAGAAAGATTGGCTTGCTGTGGGGTCAACGTAAGGGTCACTTCATCATCGTCAGGTAAAGTGTCTCCCAAGTCATCCACCCCAGGTCCTACTGCAGGGTCACTATCCGAATCCGGTTGATTGCTTGCCGTGATTTGTGCGCTATTTGCATATTCACCTACCGCACCGGTTGGCGCGTTCACTGTGGCTTGATACGTTAAGGCTACGTTTCCGCCTGCCGGCACAAAAAGACCTAACCATTGCGCTGTATTTCCTGCTATACTTCCTCCTGCATTCACTGCCGTAAGGGTAAACCCAACAGGAAGCACATCTTCTACGCCTACGCCAGAAGCATTGCTTGGTCCAGCGTTGGAAACAATCAATTCAAAGGTCACTGCATCACCAACATTGGGCGTTGTTGAGCCAACAATCACATTTTTGACAATACTCAGGTCTACTACTTCAGTGATTCCTGTAGTGACCGCATCTTCGTCGTCCTCACTTTGGTCGCCATCATCGTTGTTGGGCGTACTGTCTATATCGAATTGGTCGGCAGCTGTTACCTCCACTATATGGGTGTATTCCCCTGGCGAACCCGTTGGCGTTTGAACGGTTGCCTGAAACGTCAAAGTTTCCGTATTGGTCCCTTGCGGAACAGTCAATCCATTCCAAGTGATAATTCCTGTTCCAGTATTAAAAGTACCACCAGTAAGTCCGGTTACATTTCCGTATCCATCCGGCACGAGGTTCTCTAAGCTCACTCCAGTGGCATCTATAGTTCCCAGATTACTCAAGTTAATGGTGAAGGTAACCACGTCACCAACACTCGGCGCGGTATCGCTTACCGAGATATCCACTTCCAAATCAATTACATCAGGGGTGGTAATGGTAAAGGCCGATTCGTCATCTTCACTTTGGTCGCCATCGTCATTATTGGGTGTACTATCCGGGTCTGGTTGGTCACTAGCTGTAATTTGTGTGGTATTTTCATATTCGTCAACAGCTCCGGTAGGCGCATTTACAGTCACCTCGTAAGTGACCGTTGTTGTCCCTACAGTCAAGGATGCTATATCCCATGTAATCGTATTTCCAGAGAGCGTACCTCCATTGTTTATCGTGCCGACAGCAAATCCTACAGGAACCGTGTCTTCAATGGAAACATTGGTTGCGGTTTGCGGACCATCGTTAGTGACATCAATTTCAAAAACTACGGTATCTCCCACATCTGGTGTAGCGCTAGAAGCGCCACTAATCCCTTTGGAAAGTCTGATATCTGCAACATTAACCATAACCTGAGCAGAATCTTGGTCATCTTCTCCAGTTAATCCATTGCCTGGAGTAGAATCAATATCAAAAATATCGCTGGATGTAATTTCAGCGGTATTGACAAAATCCCCGGTAGCATTTACGGTAACATCAAACGTAAGACTAAGCGTAGCGCCGTTCAATATGGAAAGGTTGGACCAAGTAATAGAAAGATCTCCAACATTGAAGACACCTCCATTGCTTACTGTTCCTGGCACCAAGGTGTAGCCAGAAGGAATTACATCTCGAACGGATACTCCTGTAGCATCTGAGGCCGTAGAGGCATCATTGTTAAAGACATCAATGGTAAATGTGATGGCATCTCCCGGGTTTGCCGTAGGGGATGATGCGGTTTTGGTCAATTCCAAATCCACTGCAACCAAAGCTATCTCAACGGTATCTGAAGATATTGGGCAATTTCCATTGGATACCGTCCATTCAAAAACATAGGTTCCATCAGAAGCTCCAAAAACCTCCGTATTCGGGTCATTTTCATTCACAAACCCAACGGTTGTTGGACCTGAAACTTGTGTCCATACCCCAGTTCCTGCAGCTGGTGCCGTAGCACCAAGAACAACTGCGGAAAACTGGTCCAAAGTTTGATTCGGTCCAGCTTCTGCCGTTCCGGGATCTCCATAAATGATAACTTCCACAGCATCGGAAACGGTACAACCGCCACTCACCACACTCCAGGTGAACTCATATGTTCCCGGTTCCAAAGTATCAATGGTCGTGGTTGGACTGCTTGGTGTAACGATGTTCGCCAAAGTACCGGGTGCCCCTCCAAAACCTGGCCCTGCGGTTTGGGACCAACTTCCTATTCCTACCGTGATAGGGTCGGCCGCCATGGTCGTTTGCGCAGCAGCACATAACTCTTGGTCTGGTCCTGCCGCAGCATTGGAGGGTGGATTTGCCGTAAAGGTGATGTCCACATCTGAAAATGTAGGGTCACAAGCCGATGGACTATCCGGGAAGGTTATCCCATCGTAGCCTACCGTCCACCGTAACGTATATGTTCCTGGGGCGGTAACTCCGGATACGGTTGAAGTTGGCGAATTTGGACTATCAATGGTCAAGGTTTCCCCTGCTGGTGCATTGAACAACGTCCAAGTTCCGACACCGGCCGTGGGTGGAACCGCGGCTAGCGTGGCATCCAATTGGCAGGCGGTAGTTTGGTCGGTCCCAGCATCGGCAACCGATGGAGCATCAAATACTTCAATACGTATCACATCGGAGGTATCCGAACAATTTCCGGTAGAAAAGTTCCACTCCAAGATGTAAATCCCAGGAACCGAAAGTCCTGACAAGGTACTCGTTGGGCTATTGGGACTATCAATTATTGCAACACTTCCTGAAGGTTGTTCCGAAAACCGCCATGTAGCGGTATCCACATCTACTGGAGCAGTATTCCCCGCCAAGGTGGTCTGGTCAGCAACCAATAAATCCCCACGACACAAAATTTGGTCCGGCCCTGCATCTGGGTCTACCGAAGGTGAGGTACTAGACGAAACCAAAACTTGGTCAGAAGTGTTGCCGCATCCGGACGTTCCGGCATAATTTGTAGTAAATTCAAATTCATAGTCATTTCCAGGAATGATGGAAATTTGCGCAACGTTGCTATCAACTGGGTTCTGTGTTATGGTCGCTGGAGTTCCAGGATTACCATTTACCCCTGGCCCATCAATTTGCGTCCATGTTCCGGTAGAACCGAAAGTAGCTTCTAATAATAAGTCGCTTACTTCACATAAAGACAAGTCACTGCCTGCATCGGCAGGAACAAAAACGTTTACCGTTTTATCTGCAAAATTGGGTGACGTACAATTCGTATCCCCTGTTATCGTCCAACGAAAAACATAGGTTCCCGATACCAAATTGCTCACCGTAGTGGTTGGGTCATTTACATTTACAAAAGTTGGGGTGTTGGGTGCTCCGGAAAGCAAAGTCCAAAATCCGTTTTCCGTATTGGCATCGAAAGCATTTCCATCTAGCGTTACTGTAGTGCCCGTACAAATCTCCTCCGTAGCCTGCACAACGGATGCTGTCGTAGGTTCAATACCAATGTTCAAAGTAACGGTGTCTGTGTCTGAAGAACAGCTTCCCTGAGTGGCGGTCCATTCAAAAACATATTGTCCCGAATTCGTAAATGATACTGCGGTTGTCGGATTCATATCATCAATAATGAACCCTCCAGGGCCTGATATTTTACGCCAAGAACCTCCACTGCCTACTGAAGCAGTTGCATCAAGTGAAATGGCGGGAGTATTGGTCAAAGGATTGTAACAAACCGTTTGGTCGGGTCCAGCATCAGCAACTGCCGTGGCCCCAATGCTAATTTCAACGTCATCAGAGGTACTTTGACAACTCGGGTCACCTGAAATGGTCCAAGTGAGGATATAACTTTGGTTGGTTCCAGGACTAGCAATCGTAACATCCGTATCAAACTGTGAGGCATCAACAAAGGTGATTCCCGTAGCTGGATTAGATGTCCAAACCCCGGTTTCACCTGGTTGGGGAGCATCAGCATCCAAGGTCACCGTACTTGTTCCTAAAGGAAGGCATTGGTCGGGTCCGGCATTGGCCAAAGAGGGACCTTGGGTTGCGTTCGTGGTAATCACTACATCTGCGGACCCAGGGGCAGGACATGCGCCATCCACCGGATTGGATATCGTCCAACGAAGGGTATAAGCGGTATTGGCATCATCCAAGCCAGAAACCAAGGTGGTAGGGTCATTTTCATCCGCAAAGGTGACCACTCCGATAGCTGAAGGTGGAGAAACCACAGACCATGTTCCGATTAGATTCGAGGCAGGGGCGGGTGTTGCGTTCAACTGCGTGGGCGTACCAAAACAAATGGTTTGCGGACTACCAGCACTCGTTACCACAGGAGCATTCGACGATACATTAATTTCCACCAATGCTTCTTCCGAAGGGGCACAGGTATTTCCGCCAGAAATGGCATATTGAAACACGTAGATTCCAGGGACCAAATCCGCTACGGTTGTTGTCCGCGCAAAAGGAGTTACTATGGTTGCCGTGCTTGGCCCACTTATCTGTGACCACAAAGAATTGCCCGTACCGACGATATTTCCAGTAACGTCGGTTGAAGTCACATTACAAGATAGGGTTTGGTTTGTTCCTGCATTGGCGCTGGTTGGATTTAATGAAATCGTGACGTTAACCGCGTCCGTTGCTTCATCACAACCTGTTTGAATCGAGCCTGTCAATGCTCTACGGAAGACGACAGTATAGGTACCTTCAACATCAAAATTGATATTTAAAGGAGAACTTCCTGTATTACTGAATGCGTTAGGGTTAACTAGTGTTGAACCTGCTGGTCCACTGACAATGCTAAATGTATTGCTTCCGTTACCGGTAGTTACAAATGGAATGTCGACACTAGTAGCGCCGCAAGCTCCGAACAAATCATTTCCGCCATTGGCGACCATTGTAATCGGATTGGTAGAGTAGCGTATGACCACCTCAGCGGTATCATCACATCCTGTTGTACTATTGGTAATGGTATAAGTAAAGCGATACGTACTGCTTCCATCCAAACCTGAAATTTGCGTGGTGCTGCTTGTTGGATTCAAAATAGTGGCTGCAGGGCCCTCCGTTTGATTCCACTCCACAGTTTCTCCCGCAAATTGCGGTTGCGAACCTACCAAGGTAGTAGTGCTAATGGAGGCATCACAAAAACGGATGTTGTCTTCTTGAACCGATGCTGAGGATATATCCTGAGTCGCTTCATCAACAGTAATCGTAACGGTATCCTGTCCATTGGCGCAGGGGCCGGAAACCGACCATCTGAACTCATATGTTCCTTCAATAAGGTTGGAAACTCCTGTATTTCGGCTGTTGACATTAGCTATGGTTGGTGTATTGGGTCCTGATACAAAAGACCAGGTACCGATTTGACCATTAATGCCATTTCCACCAAAGGTGGCATTAAGGTTGGTTGATTGTGAAACGGTATAACAATTGTCCAGTGTTTGATTCGTGCCTGCATCAACTACGGCCACCCCACCTGTATTCGTAACGGTAATCGTAGACGTGGACTCACAAAAAAGACCGGGTGCATAATCCGGTGCTCGAATGGTCCATTGTAAGGTTGTGGTCCCCGCACTGGTATCAGCAAGATTCAAGCCTGTGGTTGGGGAACTATCATCCAAGATGGTTACCCCAGCATTATTGGACCCTATGACACTCCACGTTCCGATTTCCCCTGAATTGGAGGGGGCATTGGCATTGGTTACCAAAGTTCCAGAACTATCTGGGCAAGAAGCGATGTTGTCGCCTGCATCAGCAATAGTAATAGGTTGAACAGTAATCACAACGTCTTGAAACTGCGTAGAACCATCTGTACAGACAGCGCTTAGCCGAAAGGTGTAATCATTTCCACCTACAAAACCGGTTACCGAAGTATTTACATCAGAAGGGTCGTTGATTAGCACTGATGGGCCACCAACCTGTGACCAAGTGGGACCACTTTGTATCAATCCCGCGGCGGAACCTGATAAATTGAACCCCACAGTGTTTTCGCAAATTGTTTCGGCCACACCTGCGTTTACAGAACAGTTCTGTCCGAAACTCATTTGTGTACCTAAAAACAATAGAATGATAGCGACAAAAAGATGTCTTTTTTTGAGGTTGGCTAATAAGACGTTCATAATCAACGAAATGAGGTTATCTTAAATGTAAGAATATTCAAACATATCTCTGAATGATCGACGAATGGAAAAAATGTTGTATTTCATCGATCGTTTGTGGTGAATCGTCGATAAATCGATGAATGACACCTTCAAAATTTAACACTCTCTATAAATCTTTAATCAGAATTTTCTGATTTCAGTAAGAGTATGCTTTCAAGAATTGGACACGGTTACAGCAAAAAGTCACATAGTACAAAAGGCAAGGTCTGAAGTAAATCTGCGCAACAGATTATTAATTGCGAATTGTTAAAGGAAAGAAGCAAGCATAAAAAAAGCCAGAACAATGTTGTTCTGGCCTTTGTACCTTGGGTGGGAATCGAACCCACACTCCCGAAAGAACTGGATTTTGAATCCAGCGCGTCTACCAATTCCGCCACCAAGGCAAAACATCCATTTTTTCAATGGGACTGCAAAGCTAAAAAAATGTTCCTATACTCAAAACTAAATTTTCAAATTTATCCTTTAGTAAGCGGAATAAATTTTTAAATTTGCACCTCTTTTGAAAAAGCGATTCAAAATCCTTAGAAACAAACGTTTGTAGTGCCGTATCAAGTTCCAGAACCAAAAATTTTTGCCTGTACGCAAAGTCAGATCTTGGGTGAAGCTATTGCCAAATACTACGGTGCTGATTTGGGTAAGATTCATTTTAGCCGATACAGCGATGGTGAATTTCAGCCTTCTTTTGAAGAATCCATTCGAGGAGCGCGCATTTTTATAATCGGTTCTACCCATCCAGGACCTGAACATTTAATGGAAATGCTATTGATGTTGGATGCTGCCAAACGGGCTTCGGCACGCCATATTACTGCTGTTATGCCCTACTTTGGCTGGGCAAGGCAAGATAGAAAGGATAAACCAAGAGTTCCCATTGCAGCTAAATTGGTTGCCAAAATGTTGGAAACAGCTGGCGCCACTCGTATTATTACCATGGACCTCCATGCTGACCAAATTCAGGGCTTTTTCGAAAAACCGGTAGACCATCTTTTTGCGTCGACCCTGTTTTTACCGTATTTAAAAAGTTTAAGTTTGGATAACCTATGTATCGCATCACCTGACATGGGGGGATCCAAACGCGCATACGCTTATTCCAAGGCGCTGGAAAGCGATGTAGTCATTTGTTACAAGCAGCGCGCCAAAGCCAATGTTATTTCACATATGGAACTGATTGGTGATGTAACTGGCAAAAACGTAGTGTTGGTGGATGATATGGTCGACACGGCGGGTACGTTGACCAAAGCCGCCGATTTGGTTATAGAACGAGGCGCTTTGAGTGTTCGTGCCATCACGACGCACGGACTTTTGTCAGGAGACGCTTTCGATAAAATAGAAAATTCAAAACTTTCGGAACTGATTATCACGGATTCGATTCCGGTGAAAAATTCACATCCAAAAGTAAAGGTATTGAGTTGTGCGGAGCTTTTTTCAGATGTGATGCATCGGGTTCACCACAACACCTCAATATCCTCAAAATTTTTAATGTAGCCTTCGACTACGCATTGGGGTTGTTCCAGTACCATCGAAACAGAATACGAATACAATTAAATAGTTTATAGATAACAGAAGTTATGAAGTCAATTACAATCAAAGGATCCCAAAGAGAAAGCGTGGGCAAGGTTTCGACTAAAGCCTTACGTAATGCTGGAAAGGTCCCTTGCGTGCTGTACGGAGGGGAAAAACCAATACACTTTTCAGCTGATGAACTAGCGTTCAAACACTTAGTGTACACGCCCAATGCCCACACAGCGGTAATTGAATTGGAAAGTGGAGAAAAATTGGAAGCAGTTTTGCAAGACATTCAATTTCATCCCGTAACGGATAAAATCTTGCACATCGATTTTTACCAACTTTTCAAAGACAAGCCAGTAACCATGAACATTCCCGTTCGTTTGGAAGGAAACTCCCCAGGGGTTCGAAATGGTGGACGTTTGCTGTTTAGAAAGCGTAAATTATCCGTTAAGGCACTACCAGATTTATTGCCGGATGAAATTACAGTGGACATTTCCAAACTGAGAATAGGTGGTACCATTGCGGTTGAAACCTTGTTGAATGATGATTACAACATTCTTCACCCAGAAAGCACTGCTGTTGTACAGGTAAAAGCCTCTAGAACTTCGGTTGCCGACGATGAAGAGGAAGAAGAGGAAACAACTGCGGAAGGTGGTGGTGAAGCTGCACCAGAAGCTACCGCAGCAGAGTAATTTTTTGAATAAAACACTCAAAGCATCCCCTAATGGTTCCATTGGCGGGATGCTTTTTATTTTTGTAGCAAACAAATTCCTATGTGGAAACGAATCAAAGCTTGGTTTGGTCAAAAACCACTTTTGTTTGAAAAGGATACCATGAAAAAATACTTAGTTGTAGGGCTTGGCAATATTGGAACGGAATACGAAAATACCCGTCATAATATCGGATTCAATATATTGGATTTCATGGCCTCAAAAGAATCCTTTTCATTTTCCACGGATAAATTAGGGGATGTGGCCCCATTCAAATATAAAGGAAGAAGTATTCTTTTTTTGAAGCCTTCCACCTATATGAACCTTAGCGGCAAAGCGGTAAAGTACTGGATGGATAAAGAAAAGGTTCCGCTCGAAAATGTGTTGGTAATTACCGATGACATCAATCTCCCTTTTGGTACGCTTAGGCTAAAAGGAAAAGGAAGTGATGGTGGACACAACGGGCTTAAAAACATTCAATCCATATTGGGCACTACCACCTATCCAAGATTTCGTTTTGGCGTGGGTGCTGACTTTGGTAAAGGCAGGCAGATTGATTACGTGCTTGGACAATGGAATTCTGAAGAACAATCCCAAATGCCGGAACGTTTGGAACAATCCAAAAATCTGGTGTTGTCATTCGTATTCGCTGGTGCCAAAAATACCATGAACCAGTTCAACGGCACTTAGCTATAGGGCCCTAAACTCAAAAACTGAAGAGGTAGAACTGTTTCCTTCTGCGTCAGTGGTGATTACCCGCCAATAATACACGGTATCCGCATCTACATCCACAAAAATGTCCGAAACCAAATTGCTTTGTGTTCCAACATTATTCGTTGGAGGGTTTGTAGTTGATAGTAGAATATCATAGGAAGCAATATCATTTTCAACATCCGCACCTTGCCAAATCAACCTTACCTGTCCTGCGTTACTTCGAATGACCGTAGATCCTGAAACCGGTTCAACCAATTGGGCGGGAAAAGGTGCATAGGTGGTTTGTGAACCTTCATTGTAAAATAACCAAGACGCACTAGTGGACACATCGCTGGACTGTGAATTCGTAGCCGTAACAATCCAAGAGAAGGGAGTTCCTCTATCGATTGCCAAAGTCCCCGAGGTCGCCTGTGTTGGTAACGTCTGTCTTGTATTGGTATTCAGGTTGGTCACAATTAAAATGTAGCCTTCCGTATTCTCAGCTGATTGCCATTCAAAAGTGACTTCACTTTGGGTGTCGCTGATTACGTTGCCCGTGGTGCATTCCGAGTTTTGGTCAGGAAAAACCAAAGTGACAGTCCCTGGGCCTGGAGAGGGTCCATCATTGCTATCCCCGCCGCAGGCCATCAAAATCAATCCCAAAGTTAGTATGTAGAATTTAGCGTACTTCATTTCTTAAGTATTTTGAAAACTTTGTCCAAGTTGCTCCCTGTAACTTTCACGATGTAGGTACCCGAAGACAAGCTGGATACGTCCAATACCAATTCATTTCCTTCAAAGGTTGGATTGGCAATATCAACACCTGCTCCCCCCAAATCAAATACTGAAACGGTGAGATTCGAAGGAATCGCTTCCAACCATATCCGTGTAGATTCAGAAGTTGGATTGGGATAAAGTGTGCCATTAAAAGGAATCATCAATTCTTCTGAGAATTCTCCCTGACATGGAAGATTGGTAAACACGCGAACGGTATTTCGTCCTCCTTCGAGGTTCAAATCCACTTTGAATTCCCTTGTTTGGGATACCCATCCGTTCAGCTCAATATTGTACAAGTCTGAACCTTGAAGCTCCAATGTCAAAACTCCACCTTGTAGGGAAGCTAATACGGATAGCGGCTCGGGTTCTACCAGTTCCGCATTGAAACAAACCTCTTGGTAAATATTGGTGCCATCCGTGGCGGTAAAACAAAGTGTGTACGTTTCGGCAGAAAGGTTGGAAAAAACGACTTCATCCGTAAAATCTTGCGTTAGCGGACCAGTTGAACTTGTTAAGGTCGCAGTATACGTCAAATTCGTATCCACGGCAGTGACCGTAATAGAACCATTATTACTTGACCTACAAGATTCACTTTGAATCTCAACAAGGAAGTTATCCACAGGTAACCGGAATATGGGGCAACCTGTAGCGTCTACCTCCGTATCTGGAGGTGTTCCTAGACAAAGGTCATCTCCATCATCAAAAACACCATCTTCATCGGCATCGGGTCTAAATTCACCCTGCGTACAAAAGCTCAATCCAAAATTGATAAGCGCACCGCCATCCCCAGGCTGACTATCGAATACTTCCAACGTCCAAACCCCAAAGGTAGATTCCCCATCAAAATTGCTCAGTTTCCCCAAAGGACGCGTAGGACCCGTAATTGCAGTGCCACTAGCATCGCATTGTAGCTCGGAGCCTTCATCATCAAATCGCGCTTCAATATCCTGCAAGTCTCCACAAAGACCATTGATGAGGTTCACTCGGGTGCCTGAAGGTGAAATCAAATCAATACTCAGGTCTGAAACGAAGGTATGCTCCAACACCAAGTCAACATCCAAATCCGCAATGGGAATATCGTCAAGCACTTGAACTTCAGCGGTGATGAGCACATTACCTGTTATCGCAATATTTTGCGGCACATTTAACGTTTCAAAGCTTTTGCAATCGATAATTTCGGTTGTAAAACTGAAGGCAGTTCCAAAAGTTCCGGTGCCACAGGCATTGATTGGGCGTATCCTCCAAAAGTATTCGGTCTGCGAAATCAAATCTTGAACTATATATTCGGTAGCAAAAACCGTTGCGGAATCAACCACATTCGTAAAGCCCGAATCGGTGGCGATTTCAATTTCATATTGCTCATAGATAGGATTGGCGTCCCATGTAAGGGTAGGCGCCAAGCTAACCTCGGTTGCTGTATCAATGGGTGCTGTCAAAACCACTGCGGGAAAAGTCCCGTCATGAATAACCACATCAATGACAATTTCAGCAGTTTGTGAAGCAGAGGTGGCGCGCAGGGTAACTTCATATTTTCCGGGAGTTACGTTGGCCGTATTGGATAGTGTTAACGTTACCGGAGTATCATTTGCCGATGCGGTTGCCGGAACAAAAACTCCATTAAGGTTTGCAGGACCGTCGAAAGAAAAAGTGGAAGTTTCACTAAATCCAGCAAACGTTTCATAGGTAAAAGGAACAGCAATATCAGCTGGCGGACAGGCGGTAAAAGACAGGTCGTTTACAGTTAACGCCACATTGGCTGCAGAAATGGTGAAATCACCCGCGTTCACTGCATAAAATACATTTCCTTCTGCGCGCACCATGATTCTGGCTTCTGTGGTCAAATCACTCGGCAACTGAATACTTTCTTCGCCATCATTTGGAGTATCTTCTGCCAACACTATGGAAAAGGTATTCCCACCATCGATACTCAATAAGATATCAACACTTTCGGTATTGATGGGTGCCGCGTTGGTATTGGCAACATCCCATAGCACATCTTGAACCGACCCTGCAGCATAATCTTCTCCACTACTTTGTGATAGCACGGTGAATGGTCCTGCACTTTCAAAGACACTTACATCAACTAAATCCGCTACCACTTGTCCACCTCCAGGGGCATTGTCGCGCACGGTGAGAGCAAAACGCAAATCTCGTCTCACATTTGAAACGGTTTCCCAAGCACCATTGGTGATGGGATTTTCCTGTTCCAAGTTACCGTCCAAAACACGGCTTAACCTAGGAAAATAGCGGATAGGTTCTGTAGTTGGTGGTAAAGACCTGAAATTTGACCCCAAAGATTGTTCTGGACCAAACGTATTGCTGGTGACCACCCCATCATTTATTGATTCCCAAGTATAGGTCAAAACGTCACCTATGTCACTATCCGAAGCAGAACCTTCCAAGAAAAAGGCGGTTCCGATAGGAATGTTGAAATTTTCAGAAGGTACTACCACAGGAGGTGTATTGGTTATGGCCTGATTTTGGCCACATCCTATGGTTCCCAAATAGCCTTGCACTTGAAAAATACTGTTGTAATGAAAGTAATCGTCGCTATTCAGCTGTACATTGTCTCCGGGTACAATTCCAGCATAACCCATAATCGTAGTTCCACTACCAGGTTCAGCTTGTACCCCGGTTCCCTCCGACTGGAAAGACCACGTATGATTTGCTCCAAACTGGTGACCAATCTCGTGAGCCACATAATCAATATCAAAAGTGTCACCTTCTGGCTCAAAAGCTGCTGAGAACGCCCCTCCCTTTAAATTGTCTCTACAAACCGTTCCAATAGAACCTGCATTACCGTTATCCTGACCTTGTCCTACCCGATTGAAAAGGTGTCCCACGTCATAGTTTCCTGCTCCAATAGTACCATTGATTGTGGTTTGTGATTGTGTAATTAAATTTCCAGAATACGGGTCTGTATCGGGGTCGGTAAAAATAATTTCATCATTGTTGGGTACCAATTCCAAAGTGACCCCAAAATCATTCTCGAAAACTTGATTCACTCGAGTTAGGGTGGCATTAATAGCGGCCAAGGCGTCGGCCACGGTTCCGCCGTGGTAGTCAGTATACTCTCCGGTTACCGATACGGCAATTCTAAACCTTCTTAGGTTCATATCATCCACCAGAGGTGACAATGTTCTGCCCGCATCACTTGTCTGTTCTTTGGTCGCACAGTCAAATCCCATCACTTTTACTACGGCCTTTTCATAAATGCGGTACGTAGCATCAGAACCTTTTTCTCTAGCGATATAGTCTGTTCTTTGGTTGGAGAGTTTTACAATCATCCCTTGAATACCTTTGTGCGAACTGCTCAGTTTCAAACGCAATTTTTTATCAGCACTGAGTCCAGTGTACGATTTTATTCCTGGATACTTTTTCGCCAAATCGGGGTGTAGCACTGGGGTCTCTCGAACGCGAAATAGCTGCATTTGCCCTGTATGGTCCGGCACCATTATGCTATGCTCAAGGGAAGAAGAAGCTTGTCCTTGCCCTAATGCATTTTTGAAAACGGCCTCCTCAAGGGTGAAGTATTTCTGTTTCCCTTTTTGAGCGGTTAGATTAACAGTGGTCGATTTGGAATCGGATGTTACTGGTTTCCAATAATCTTGTTGGGCGTGGGTGTAAAAGGCAGTTAAAAATATGGTAATTGCGTAAACAAGGTGTAATTTAGCCTTCATACATAAGAGGTTAGCGAATTATCAAAAATAAGCCTTTTTTATTTTCTCATTTGTGGAGACAATACAAGGTATTTCCCAGTTCAAGAGTACGTTTCAAACCTGTGTGACCATTGGCACCTTTGACGGTGTGCACATTGGGCACCGTTCTATCTTGGAACGCCTCATAAATAGTGCCAAATCGGCGGGATTGCGGTCAACAGTGTTGACCTTTTTCCCACATCCGCGTATGGTGCTCCAGAAAGACACCTCTATCAAACTCTTGAATACACTTGAAGAAAAGAAGGCCATCCTAAAGGATTTAGGTCTTGATTATCTAGTCATTCACCCCTTTACCAAGGAGTTTTCCCGTTTATCGGCATTGGAATTCACAAGGGATGTTTTGGTCAATACCCTGCAATGTAAAAAAGTGGTAATTGGCTACGACCACCGTTTTGGAAGGAACCGAAATGCCAATATTCAAGATTTGGTTTCTTTCGGGAGCACACTTGATTTTGCCGTAGAAGAAATTCCCGCGCAGGAAATTGATGAAATCTCGGTAAGTTCCACCAAAATCAGAAATGCACTTTCAGAAGGGGATATTGAAACGGCCAATGCTTTTTTAAGTTATCCCTATACCTTAACAGGTACCATTGCCAAGGGCAAGGGGCTAGGGCGTGAATTTGGTTTTCCCACGGCGAATCTTCACATAACGGAGGACTACAAACTCATTCCCAAAAATGGCGCTTATGTGGTCAAGGGTCTGTTGGAGGGCAATATGCACTATGGCATGATGAACATAGGCTTCAATCCAACCGTTTCAGGGGAAACCCAAAGCATTGAAATCAATTTTTTTGACTTTGACGGCGACCTTTACAACAAAAACGTAAGCGTAGCGATGTTGCATCGATTGAGGGATGAACACAAATTTGCTTCTACCGACGAACTCCGCGCACAGCTTAAGAAAGACAGGCAAAAGTCCATAGAACTGATTACCCGAAACGATGATGCTTGATTTTCTCTTCAAAAAAATAGATAATGCCCAACTCGTAGTATTTCGAATTTTCTACGGTCTTTTGGTCAGTGCCGAGTGCTACGGGGCCATTATGACAGGATGGGTGCGACGCACGTTGGTAGAACCCAAATTTACTTTCAATTTTATTGGTTTTGAGTTTTTACAGCCGCTCCCTGGTAATGGCATGTACTTTTATTTTGCCGTAATGGGAACCTTGGGCATTCTCATCACCATCGGATATCGCTACCGCTTTAGTGCGTTGGCATTTGCTTTTATGTGGGCTGGAGTTTACCTCATGCAAAAGACCTCGTACAACAACCATTATTATTTATTGATGTTGTTGGCCTTTATCATGGCGTTGCTCCCTGCAAACCGAGATGCATCCTTGGATAGCAAGCGGAATCCATCCATCAAAACGAACAGCATGCCCAACTATGTGCGATGGTTTATTATCGCTCAGTTGTTTATCGTGTACACCTATGCCTCCGTGGCAAAATTGTACGGGGATTGGTTGGATTTTAGTATCATCGAAATCTTGATGCGTTCCAAAAAGGAGTATTACCTTATCGGTGAGTTACTCCAACAAAGATGGGTGCATACGGGCATTGCGGTTTTTGGCATTCTCTTCGATTTATTGGTCGTGCCGGCATTGTTGTGGAAACCAACGCGAAAACCTGCATTTATTCTTTCAGTTTTCTTCCACCTATTCAATAGTATCGTGTTCGGGATTGGTATTTTCCCCTATCTAGCGCTGGCCTTTATTGTATTCTTTTATCCTCCCCAAACCATTCGTCGCATCTTTCTGCGTACCAAGCAAGTGGTTATCGATGAAAAACCAGAACTGCCCAAAAACTACATATGGCTTGTTGGCGGGATGGCTACTTATCTTTTCATACAGCTGTTGCTCCCTTTGCGGCATCACACCATTCCAGATGACGTGCTATGGACCGAAGAGGGCCATCGCCTTAGCTGGCGTATGATGCTGCGTTCACGGGCAGGTTCCATTCGCGTTCGCATCGTTGACAAAGCAGATGGCAAAGTAGAAGTCGTAAATCTGGATGACCACCTCACCAAAAAGCAACGAAGACGGGTGGCATGTTACCCAGATTTTATATGGCAATTTGCCCAATACTTGAAAAAGGAGTATGCCAAAGAAGGGAAAGACATTCAGGTGTTCGTAACCAACCAAGTCAAAGTCAATAATGGCAAATATGCTCCGTTTATTGACCCCGAGGTTGACTTGGCCAGTGTCCCCTGGAAACATTTTTCGCATAACGAGTGGATTCTATCTTCACCAGAGCCCTAAATGTTGGCTCTCTTTTTCGGATTCACGTACATTTGCGTTTCATTAAATAACCCATGCTACAATTACAGAATCTTCGGGAAAATCGAGAGGAAATCATTCAGGCTTTAGGCAAGCGAAATCTTGAAGCGGAAACCATGGTGGACCAGGTGCTTTCGCTGGATGAAAAACGGCGTTCCATCCAAGCACAATTGGATACTACTTTAGCGGAAGCCAATACCCTTTCCAAAGAGATTGGCAACCTGTTCAAAAACGGGAAGGCAGATGAGGCCCAATTGCTAAAAGCCAAAACGGGAGCTCTGAAAGAAAGTTCCAAAACCCTGACTGAAGCGTTGAATGAAGCGGGAAATGCTCTGGAAGAAGCTTTGTATGTGATTCCCAATGTGCCGCATCCATCGGTACCTAAAGGAAGTACCGAGGATGACAACGAAGAGATTTATAATGAAGGTGAAATTCCACAACTTTTTGAGGGTGCTTTGCCGCATTGGGAATTAGCCAAAAAATACGACCTGATTGATTTTGAATTGGGTTCAAAAATCACTGGGGCAGGTTTTCCAGTATACAAAGGAAAGGGTGCCAAGTTGCAACGTGCTTTGATTACCTATTTTTTGGATAAAAACACTGAAGCAGGATACACCGAAGTCCAGCCTCCTTTGCTCATTAATGAAGCGTCTGGTTATGGCACAGGTCAGTTACCAGATAAAGAAGGTCAAATGTATCATATCGGGGAGGATAACCTATTTCTTATCCCCACCGCTGAAGTCCCTATTACCAATTTGCATCGTGGGGATTTGGTTTTGGAAAAAGACTTTCCCATCACATATACGGGATACACCCCTTGCTTTCGAAGGGAAGCAGGAAGCTATGGCGCTCATGTTCGCGGGTTGAACCGTTTGCACCAATTTGATAAGGTTGAAATCGTTCGTATCGAACATCCAGACCATTCATACCAAGCACTAGACCAAATGGTCGAGCATGTAAAAGTCATCCTTCAAGAGTTGAAACTACCCTACCGCATACTTCGCTTATGTGGAGGCGACTTGGGATTCACTTCAGCCTTGACCTTCGATTTTGAAGTCTTTTCAACCGCACAAGATCGTTGGCTGGAAATAAGCTCAGTGTCCAACTTTGAAACCTATCAAGCGAATCGGTTGAAACTTCGGTTCAAAAACAAAGAGGGTAAAAGCCAATTGGCCCATACCTTAAATGGAAGTGCTTTGGCGTTGCCCCGAGTTTTGGCAGGAATCCTTGAGAATTACCAAGATGAACAGGGCATCCAAATTCCAGAGGTTTTGGTTCCCTATTGTGGTTTTGACCGAATAGATTGAGCATTTCGCTTATCATTAACACGAATATTAAAAGTGCCCCGTTATCTTAGCGTATGCGCTGGACATTTCTTTGGATATTGTTTTTCGCCATTTCTGGGATGAAAGCCCAAGAAGATTTTTTGGCAAAACAATACATGAATGATGGGGATTACGACAAGGCCGTAGTCTATTTTGAAAAACTGGTTAAAAAAAACCCACGCCGTACCGATTTTGCAGAAGGCCTGATAAACTGTTATCAGCAGCTGGAACGCTATGATGATGCACAAGCCTTTTTGCTGCGGAAAATAAAAGACCCTTATGTATTTCCGACTTTCTTAATCGAGTTGGGTTATAATTTCACACTAAAACAACAACCGGAACAAGCCTCGCAATATTACGCGCTTGCGTTGGATAAAATTCGTGAGAATCCCAATTTTGGGTATAGCGTAGGATATCGTTTTCAAAAATATGCCCTGTTGGACGAGGCCATTGAAGCCTATTCTTTGGCTATGGTGCTCAAGCCCGATTTGAAGTACAATTTTCAGCTCGCTCGAATTTATGGGGAAAAAGGTGATTTGGAAAAGATGTATCAATCCTACCTAAACCTTATCGAGGAAGGGAAAACATCCACGTCAAGCATCTTAAGAAATCTGGATGCCTTTATTTCAGAAGACCCACAAGACCCCAACAATCTTTTGCTCAAAAAAGTGCTTTTGAAAAACGCGCAGCAAAAGCCCGATGTCCTTTGGAATGAATTGTTGAGTTGGTTGTTCATTCAACAAAAACAATACAAAAGCGCCTTTACCCAAGAAAAGGCCATCATTAAACGCTCCGAAGTGCCCAGCATGGAACGGATGGAAAATTTGGGACGCATTGCTTTGGATGACTCGGAAACCGATATCGCTAATGACATTTTTACCTTCATTGTTGAAAATGCAAGGTATCCCAGAACCGTTTTGAATGCTGAATTACAGCGTATCGAAATCAAGCTATTGGATGCGGCTCCCAAAGAATACCTGGCCATTGACAAAAAATTTCAGTCCCTTTTGGAGGAATATGCCAATATAGCACAAACGGAATACCTTGAAATTGCCTACGCAGATTTTCTAACGTTTAAAAAGAATACCCCTGCTCCTGCTATTGCGTTATTAAAACAGAATTTGGAACCCAATCTCGACCGAATGACCAAAGCTAGGATAAAAATGGCGTTGGGCGATATTCTGGTGTACGACCAAAAATTCAACCAAGCGCTGATTACCTTTACCCAAGTGCAACGTAGCCTCAAAAATGATGTCTTAGGTCAAGATGCACGCTTCAAAGTAGCGCAAACCAGCTTTTACAAAGGAGATTTTGATTGGGCCTTGACACAACTTAAGGTATTGCGTAGTTCAACCTCGCAGCTCATCGCCAACGACGCCATGCAGCTCAGTTTGATTATTTCGGACAACTCCCTTGAAGATTCAACCCAAACTGCGCTAAAAAAGTTCGCTCGTGCCGACCTATTTGCCTATCAAAACAAAACGGAAGAGGCCATTCAAATCCTGAACGACATCTTGGAAAACCATAAGGGTGAAAAAATAGAAGATGAAGCCTTGTTGAAGCAAGGAGGACTTTTGGAAAGCAAAGGAAAATTTGAGGAAGCAAAGTTCAACTATCAAAAAATAGCGGAATTCTTCGCCGATGATATTTTAGCTGACGATGCACATTTTGCGTTGGGTGAATTATACCGTAACCAGCTCAATCTCCCTGAAAAAGCAAAGGAGCATTACGAAAAAATCATCTACGACTACCCCAACAGCTATTACTTCCCCAAGGCGCGAAAGCATTTCAGGCGCTTACGAGGTGATGTGGTCAATTGATTTACGCTACCTTAGTCCTTCAAACCACAATACATGCTAATTTATAATGTGACCATAAACATTGATGATACCGTTCATGACGAATGGTTGTTGTGGATGAAAGACAAACATATCCCTGATATGTTGGCCACTGGTAAGTTTTCTCATGCAAAAATGACCAAGGTTTTGGTAGAAGAAGAGCTAGGCGGAACCACCTACTCCGTGCAATACACCACAAAAGATAGAAATACCTTGGACCGCTATTATCAAGAGAATGCAGAATTGTTGCGACAAGACGCCTTAAAGCGTTTTGCCGATAAATTTGTAGCTTTTCGCACGGAACTTGAAATCGTCAGCCAGCAAATTCCATAGGTGAAACTTGTATTTCAAAATGAATCAAACCCAACCGTAATCCAAATGAATCGACGAAGTTTTTTACAATTGAGCGGTGCGGCCAGTATGGCAACTACCCTTCCTATGATGTCTTTTATGAACGCTCCAAATCCAAAATTCAAGTTGGGGTACCAGCTTTTTTCCATTCGTGATGCAATGGCAGAAAATCCGATGGCAACGCTCAAGGCACTAAAGAAAATGGGGTATGAAGATTTTGAACACTATGGTTTTGATGCGGACAAAAACACCTACTACGGATTTCCAATAAAAGAATTCAAAACCCGTTTGGACAATCTTGGGCTTACATTCAGCAGTGGCCACTACGTGTTTTCTCCCTTCATCGACAAGTCGGATGATGCCTTCAAGCAATTTCTGGATGCCTGTATCGAAGGCGCACTTGCTATGAATAGCAATTACATTACTTGGCCCATTATTGGAGAGGAGTTTCGAACCGTTGATGGTTTTAAAAAGGCAGCCGAGAAAATCAACCTCGCGGGGGAACATGTTACCAAAGCAGGATTGGGATTCGCGTACCACAATCACGGGTATGAATTCGACCCATTGGACGACTCTCAAACCGGCTATGATATCATTGTAAAAGAAACCGATCCCACTTTGGTAAAGCTTCAAATGGATATGTATTGGGTGATGCATGCCCAAAAGACCACACCTAAAAAGTTAACGGAACAACACCCCAATCGCTATGTCATGTGGCACCTAAAAGATATGCACAAGGTATCACGGGACTATACGGAATTGGGGAACGGCTCTATTGATTACACAAAAATCCTTCCCGACCCTTTCGCTACAGGGCTTGAATTTTTTTACATCGAACAAGGAGGAAATTTTACGGAGAACTCCACAAAAAGCGCCGCGTTTAGTGCCAATTATTACAAAAAGAGCTTGCGACAATATTTCTAAAAAACCCTGTAACTTGCATAAAAACGCTCCGTGCCCAAACGAAACAAAAAAAAGTTTGACCGCCATAGGTCCCAATCGTCTTCTGGAGCGAACGAATCGTCTGCCGTTACGGCCAAAAAGCACCTTGGTCAGCACTTTCTAAAAGACGAAAACATCGCAAAGCAGATTTCCGAAACCTTGACCCTAAATGGGTACACCAATGTTTTGGAAATCGGTCCTGGAATGGGGGTGCTCACCAAATATCTTTTGCTCCGAAACATAGATCTGGTGGCCATGGACCTAGACCCGGAATCGATTGTATACCTCAATCATACCTTTCCTTTGGAACACCCCAAGGTGTTGGAGAAAAACAACCGGCTCAATGTCCTTGA
>JBCBCH010000004.1:0-22658 GCA_038530835.1 Bacteroidota bacterium
GCACGTTGAATTTGGTGTTGTTTTGAACGCACCAAGAACCCTTCTTCTTTGAAACACCGAAAACTGCGAACCATTTTATTGATGATTTCTTCTGATGTGATGTTTTCGGCTTCGGCTTCATAGGTAATTCCGATACGGTGCCGCAATACATCATGTACCACCGCTCTCACATCTTCAGGTACAACATATCCTCTTCTTTTGATAAATGCATAGCATTTTGAAGCATTGGCAAGATTGATACTTCCTCGGGGTGACGCCCCGAAACTGATTAGGGGTTTTAAATTTTCCAGGTTGTACTTTTCAGGGTAGCGTGTGGCGAAAATCAAATCCAGAATGTATTTCTCGATTTTTTCATCCATGTACACCTCACGAACTGTTTGTTGTGCACTTAAAATTTGCTTTAGCGTAACCACGGGTTTAACGGGTTCCGAAGCGGTGCTTCTTAAGTTTTGACGAATGATAAGTTGTTCTTCGTTCAGCTTTGGATAGTCAATAACCGTTTTCAACATAAAACGGTCTACCTGTGCTTCAGGTAAAGGATAGGTTCCTTCTTGCTCTACAGGGTTTTGCGTGGCCATGACCAAGAAAGGAGCGTCCAATTTGAAGGTCTCGTCCCCGATAGTGACCTGCTTTTCCTGCATGGCTTCCAAAAGGGCGGACTGCACTTTGGCAGGGGCCCGGTTGATTTCATCCGCCAGAACGAAGTTGGCGAAAATCGGTCCTTTCTTGATGGAGAAATCATTCTCCTTCATATTGTAAATCAGTGTTCCGATAACATCTGCGGGCAATAGGTCAGGCGTAAACTGAATTCGACTAAACTCTCCTTTTACCGCTTTGGACAGGGTGTTGATGGCTAGGGTTTTGGCTAGACCGGGGACCCCTTCCAAAAGAATATGCCCCTGTCCCAACAACCCAATTAACAAACGTTCGACCATGTGTTTTTGTCCAACAATGGCCTTGTTCATTTCTAGCGTAAGCAAATCGATAAAGGCACTTTCATGGGCAATTTTCTCGTTTACCGCGCCAATATCAATTGTTGTATTTTCTTCCATACAGATGTATAAAACTGTGGTATCTTCGTTAGTGTTTTTCCAAGGAACGCAAAATGAAAATTAATTTAAAATCAGGCTGTTAATTAATGGTTAAAAATACAGCAACTGCCTCATTTTATGAAGTATTTAAGGCTTGTGCCAAAACCCTAGAACCGTTGAAGATAAGATGAAAAATTACTCAAAAATCATTGCTGGAACCATGACGTGGGGAAAGTGGGGTTCCCAGTTGGGCACCAACGAAATGGTAGCCCTCATGGAACATTGTTTGGAAAGTGGAATCACCACTTTTGATCATGCGGATATTTATGGTGATTATACTACCGAATCGGATTTCGGAAAAGCCTTTGCCCAAAGTTCCATTGTTAGGGAATCAGTTCAATTTATTACAAAATGTGGTATTCAAATGACCACGGGTAGACCAAACCGGGTGAAGCACTACCAGTATGATGCGGCCTACATCATCAATTCTGCGGAAACATCCTTAAAAAACCTTCAAACGGATTATTTGGATTTGTTGTTGCTGCATCGCCCTAGTCCATTGATGGACCCAAGCGAAGTGGCAAAAGCCATTACCACACTACAAAAATCAGGAAAAATCAAAGCATTCGGTGTTTCGAATTTTTCACCTAGCCAGATTGCCTTGTTGGAGAAAGCAATTCCTGTTTCTGGGAATCAGGTGGAATGCTCCTTATTGCATACCGAACCTTTTTATGATGGAACCTTTGATGATACCATCGCCAATGAACGAATGGCGATGGCTTGGAGCCCTCTAGGTGGTTTTTTTGGTAATGACTCCGCTCGTGCAGAAGCCATTAAAAAAGTACTTGAAACTTTCACAGAAACCTATGATGCCAACACCAGTCAATTGCTTTTGGCTTGGTTGATGAAACATCCAGCTGGAATCCACCCCGTAGTGGGAACAACCAAAAAAGAACGTTTAACGGATTCGGTCGCGGCGTCCAATATGGATATGGACCTCCAGGATTGGTTCGTTTTGCTGGAAGCTAGTTTAGGTCACGAGGTCCCTTAAAAGAAAAGTATGAAACAGAAAACAGTATTAATCACAGGGGCAACCAGCGGCATTGGAAAAGCAACGGCCATTCTTTTGGCGGAACACGGGTATCGTTTGGTGGTTTGCGGAAGGCGGGAAGCAATTTTGAATGAGCTGGTTTCGTCTTTGAAAGAGAAGACCGAAATACACCCTTTGGTTTTTGATGTGCGTGACAAGGAAAAGGTTTTTCAATCCATTGAAAGTTTGCCAAAGGATTTTTCGCAGATAGACGTGCTTATCAACAATGCCGGCAATGCCCACGGTTTGGACCCTATTGATTCAGGGAGTATTGATGACTGGGAAGCTATGTTGGACATCAACGTGAAAGGCTTGCTTTACGTTTCAAAAGCTATTCTGCCCCAAATGGTCAAGCGCAAGGCGGGACACATTATCAACATTGGCTCTACGGCTGGAAAAGAAGTCTACCCCAAAGGGAATGTCTACTGTGCAAGCAAACATGCCGTTGATGCTATTAATAAAGGCATGCGTTTGGACTTGAACGCTTATGGAATTCGCGTTGGGGCCATTAATCCCGGTTTGGTTGAAACGGAGTTCAGCAAAGTACGCTTCAAAGGGGATGACGAACGGGCAGATACCGTTTACCGGGGCTACCAGCCATTAAGGCCGGAAGATATTGCCGATTTGGTACACTTCACTATTTCCAGACCGGCACATGTCAATTTAGTGGACCTGACCGTTATGCCCACGGCCCAGGCCAGTAGTACACTTATCCATAAAACTTTAGAGTAAGGCTGAATATCCCTTCAGAATAAAAATGATGGGCTTTCCGTCTAGACCATATGGGTTTTATACCTTTATGGGGAGGATTTCGCTTTGCCCATGATCAACAAAAGATTACTTGTCAAAAACCTACTTGCGCACAATGATGAGAATAGCTTTTACGACAAAAAGCGTTTCATTCGGATAGGGGAGAAAGAAGGGAAGGCTAAATTTTTGAAACATGTTTGTGCCTTGGCCAATAGCAACCCCAAAAACAACTCCTTTATCGTTGTTGGGGTGGAAGATGAAGATAGCGCCATCATCGGGGTCGATTTTTTTGACGATAGCAAGATTCAAAATTTGGTCAATGCCTACCTTGACAACCCCCCCATTATTTCATATGAAAACATTCCTTTTCCGCATTTGCCTGAAGGGAAGGTAGTTGGTTTGGTGACTATCAAATCCAATGGAAAAGTCTGCGCCTTGCGAAAGAACATCTGGAAATATTATGGTGGCGCGGTTTTTTTTAGGGAGGGTAGTATAAGCCTTCCCAAGGCGTTTGACATCGAACTGAAAGATATCAATTCATCAGTTGTTGCTACTATTGAACAACACGCTAGAAACAATATTGAGCTGACCCTAGATGCCGTCATCAATTTTATGAACATTCGGCATGCGGATTTGAACAGTGATTACCAAGTCTTCAAAGAACAGTTTGTGGTGTGTTGGGCGGGCCATATCAAAAAAGTGAAGAACCAAGTCTATTATTCACGTGTGGATATTGAACTCATCAACGAACAGGTGAAGTTGTTTTATTCGGCCCTGGATGAAATCACGATTACGTATGATGAGAATTCATTTTCCACCTTGGAATATGTGCAGCTTGGGCTAGGCTCCCAACAGAAATACTATCCCTTGGAAGAAATGGTGATTACCTTTTCGGAGAATGGAAAATACACTATTAACAGTGAACTGGTTTTTGAACCCCCTCAATATGACAAGCGGACCTTGCACCATGTGTTGAACACCAATAACGCACTCCTTCAGAAATTGGAGAAAAAGATAACCTTGAACGCGGCTGAAAGTAAGGACCTGAAAAATTTGCCAGCTACCTCTTTGATTTGTTATCTCAATGGTTTTGAAGAGGCAAAAGAACAAATGGAACTTGCTCGCGGCTTATTGAAAAAGACGAACAATGGGGTGTACCTTTCTTTGAAAGAATCCTTACGAATTTTACGGAAGGTTCGTTACAACTAGGTTTTCAGTAGCCACATAAGTTGGTACGGCTCCAGCTCCAAAAGCCCGCTAGCCATAGTATAGGCTTTTCCAGAAATCAAATCTTCCGCTTTCCCTTCATTCAAATAGCCCAACTTGGTCATCCATCCAGCCTCTATGGTCTGGGGAACTTCATCAAAGTTGGCCAATACCAAAACACCAACATCTTTATCATCCGTTCGTTCAAATACCAAGAGATGGTCATTACCCGAATAGTGCAAAACCCTAGTACGGTCGTCTGCGAATACTTGGTGTTTTTTCCGCAATTGGATGAGGTGCTTGATATTTTCGAATACGGTAATCTGTGGATTTTTCTTATTTCTGGGAGCATTTAGAACTTTCCAGTTCTGCATAGGCCGGTTTACCCATCGGCCATCCTCTTTTTTATCATCATCCTGTAGAAAGGAATAATCATTTAACGTAGCAATCTCATCGCCAGCATATAACATAGGGATACCGCCATACGCGATGATAATACCATGCAACAAGGTGATTTTAGCAATAGCCGCTTGAATTTTGGGAAGATTCTTTTCACTTAGGGCTTTTTCAAGACCCAACAAAGAGGCGGCGCTTCCGGTTATGCGACCGTCCCCGGTCTTGGGATTGTACATAAAAAGCAAACCCGTTGCAGGAGACCATTGTAGGCGTTGGCAATAATAATCCAACAGAAATTTGCGGTGTAAAAAGGGATTCCAACCGATTTCCTCAATCAGCCGGTCATCATATCCCAAACCGATATCATCATGGCAACGAACATAGTTCAACCAAGTACACACCTTTGGTTTATCGGGAATACGTTCCAGCGTTTTTTGTAGCAAGAGCGTTTTCTTGGTAGCGATGGAGTTCCAGAGTAGAGCCATTAGAGAAGCGTTATAGGCCACTTCACATTCATTGCCCTGCATGTGGCCTTCGCCGAAGTATTTTAGAATTTCCCTTGGCGCCACAATGGCTTCTGCTAGCAAAATGGTTCCCGGAGCAATTACTTGCAAACACATCCGAAATAGTTGAACCAACTCATGCGCTTCGGGAAGGTTTTGGGAAATGGTCCCCATCTTCTTCCAGAGAAAGGCGAGGGCATCAAAACGGACAAAATCCACCCCTAAATTCACCATATCCATCAGATTGGACAACATTTCGAGGAATACTTGGGGATTGGTATAGTTCAAATCCCACTGGTAGTGATTGAATACGGTCATCACCCAACGGTCAATTTCAGATTGATAGGTGAAATTTCCTGGGGACGTTTCTGGAAAGACTTCTGGGAGTGACTTTTCAAATTCTCTTGGAATGGAATCATCAGCAAACATGTAGTAGTAATCCTGATAGGTTTTGTCTCCTTTTAATGCTTTCTTGGCCCAGGGGTATTCATCCGAAGTGTGATTGACCACAAAATCCAACATTAAATACATCCCCTTTTCGCGCATTGCTTTGGTCAAATCCAGCAAGTCTTTTTGAGTGCCATATTTAGAATCCACTTCATGATAACTGTTCACGGCATAACCACCGTCACTTTCTCCCGAGGGACGGGTCATCAAAGGCATGAGATGTAAAAAGTTGACCCCTAGCTCGTCAAAATAGGGTAGTTTTTGGTGTAGTCCCTTTAAATCTTTGTCAAAATGCTCTACATACAATTGCATCCCGACGATTTGTTCAGACTGATACCAATTGCCTGCTTTTACCCTTTCAATATCCAATTTCTTGAGGGCCTTCGGACGACTTTTGAACAATTCCGAAAGACGTTCCTGAAGTGCATCGAAGTATTGTTCGTGTTCTAGTTGGGCGTATAATTTAAAAAATAACCTTTGGATAAAACCAAGATTGGCCGCCAACCGTTGTTCGAACAAGGCTTCAGCGTCTTGGGTTTTATGTTGCAAGGTCAATACCTTATGAACATTGGCTTGATTCATGGGTTTTCAAGTTGCGCCTTGGTGGGTAGCGAAGCAATAGCTCCATAATTGGTGGTCGTAATGGCTCCTGCGATGTTGGCTTTTTTAACCATGTTGAAGAGCAGGGCGGAATCCTTTTCAATCATGGTGTAATGGTCCAAGTGCGAAATTTGATACAAAAGGCAGCCCATAAAAGCGTCTCCGGCGCCGGTTGTGTCTATTGCCTTAACGGAAATGCTGGGGACTACTTTTCGGATGGCGTTCGTGCTCACCAAAGTGCCTTCTTTTCCTAATGTGATGGTAATGACTTTGGTGCCCACTCCATGCAAAACTTCGCAGGCTTCATGGACATCGGATGTGCCTGAAAGCAATAGGGCTTCTTCTTGGCTGAACTTGCAGAGGTGGGATTTCTCTACAAAGGGCATACACTTCTTGATAAATTGCTTTTCGTTGTCCCTCCATAAATCTTCGCGATAATTCGGGTCAAAACTGACGAACATGTCATTGGTCAGGGCGTCAAACAAGTATTTGTTGTAGGTGGTTTCCAAAGGCCCACCCAAAAGAGCGGTTGCGGCACCAAGGTGAAGCATGTGACCTTTAAAACCTTTTCTCAGGGATGGGTCATAACTTAATTCTCTATCCGCACCACGGCTGAATACAAAATCCCGCTCACCATCTTCGGCCAGGGAAACAAAGGCAAGGGTGGTAAAGGTTTTGCACTGTTGTACGAGGGATAAATCCACTCCTTCGTCCTGAAGGGTTTGCAACAAAAAAGCACCGAAAGGGTCTTCGCCGACGCTTCCAATAAAGATGCCTTTGCCCCCAAGCTTTGAAATGGCGCAAGAAACATTGGCAGGCGCCCCACCGGCCTTTTTCGTAAACTCGGTTGCGGAAGACAAATCACTTCCTTGATTTTCGGCGACGAAGTCAATAAGCAACTCCCCAACGCAAAACACCTTTTTCATAATGGATTTTAGGAGATATAGGTTGAATGTAAATAGAAAAAAACAGCAGAGCAAAAAAACAAGGTTTTTCCACAATATGCCAGCACCAACAAAAAAGGGGCATGATGTTATCACGCCCCTTTTCGTCAATGGTTATCAAGTGTTATTTCTTGATAATCTTAAAGTTTTCATTGGTTTTGGAACCAACGATTTTTACAAAGTAAATGCCAGGAGTGGAGTTGGATGCATTCCAGCGTACTGGACGGGAAATATCCCAGTCCTTGACTTCATGTACCATTTGTCCTACCATATTGAAAATCTGAGCAGTCACTTTAGTATCGTTTTCGGTCTTGATAGCGAAAAAGAACTCATCCGTAGAAGGGTTAGGCCAAACTGCCGTGATAACCTCCGTTTCGATATTGGCCAGATTTTGGACTTGAGGTGTACCTGCCGCATCAGAGCCTGGAATAACCATGGCCGTATCTTCACTAGCAGTAGTTTCTATCGAACCAAAGATTTGGAAAACCTGATCTACCGGATCACCGCCAAAGGCTACTGAAGCCGGAGTCCAGTCAACTGCACCCGTTCCGAATAGGTTGAAAGCATCCCTAAAGCCAGATTCGTTTCCAATTAAACCAGCTTGGGTTGCCCAGAACCATTGGGTATTGTTTGGAGCAAAATCCAAATTGACATATACGGACAACCAATAGGTCCCCGAAGCCAATGCGACATCTTGCGGTAAATCCAAAGTCAAGTTTGCGTTTGTTGGGTCTGAAGTTGGTGCAATCGCTCCACTATCATATACCACGGCACCTGGCAAACCATTATTGTTTTCGTAAATCACCACGTTGGCACTAGTCAACAATGGGCTGTTGTTGGCACCTCCAGGCGCTATAATACTATTGATGGTCCACTCATCCCCTTCAGGTACTATAAAGTCGTCCGCAGACTGTGCCAAAGCACCAAAGTCAGTAAACAACTGCGATGGTCTGGTACCTAACGCAGCACCATTCTGCTCGTAAATTGGGAACTCGGTAAGGGTCACGGTGAAACCTTCGGAGACTTGCTCTTTTCCAGAGGTCGCAATCAAGCCAATAGCGGCAGACCCTTCAGCACCAGGGGCAAAAGACAATAGCACTTTATCACCGTCAAGTTTGGCGGTAACCAAATCTGGATTCGAATTGGTCAATTCAATGGAAATAGGCTTTCCTTTTGAGCTTACAAACAAATCGGTAACATCTACTTCAGTGTCAGGGCTACCTAGAGGTAGTGTCAAATCAGGCAGTAAATAGGCCACGCTTAGCTTCGCTTCAGGCGTGTTGCTTGCAAAAAACTGCGCGTTGTAGATTCCGTTTCCGTGAGCAGCAACAGCAACAAAACCATCGTCACGTGTACGAATTTGAGGTACTACGACGTTGCCGACTACAAAAGGTTCTCTGAACCAGCGGGTTCTGTCACCATTTAACCAGAAGGCCGCATAAAGCCCAGTACTTGTTCCAGCATAGAAGATGTTGTTGTTTCCTCCGATAGCAAACCAGCGTACGGATGGTCCGTTACCCGTTCCATCAGGATTCTCCTCCAAATTACCACTGATACTCTGCCAGGTTTCCCCAGCATTTTTACTCATGAAAATACTTTGGATATTGTAGTTGGAGAACACCGCGTATACACGGTCAGAATTATTCGGGTCAACATAAATTTGGTTTACGTTTCCTTCTGGTAATCCTTTTCCCGTAGAAATATCAATAGGCTCTTGGTCATCGATATTGGCGTTTTCCATCTTGTAAATCATACCCGATGACGTTCCGTAGTACAATCGGTTGGCCACTGGGAAACGAGAAATATCAAGCCCGGTGATTTCTGAACCATCAGGCGTTGCGGTTTGAGTCAACTCTGTCCAGTTTACACTTGCAGGGCCATTCGAGAACAAAGGAACTTCGTCCAAGTTTCTATTTCGCCACATACGATTGCCTGCAGGCATGTACATCACATTATCGTTGATTGGGTCAAGGATAAAAGGAGCCACGAAATCAAATCCAGAAGCGCCTGCTGGTTGAATTCTTGTAAAGGATACAAATTCTCCAGCTTCGTCAAAATTCAAACGGTATACATTTCCAAATTGAGCGGACACGTAGCGTGTTAGGCCACCATCTGCAATGGCATTGTACGAACCATCTCCACCGAAATCACTTATCCAAGGGTCTGAACCATTGAGTGAGTTGGTGAACCATGTTCCGTTATCTTGGAAACCGGCTAGCACATCGTTGCTGTTCCCTTCTGGGTCAATTGAAATCGCATAAGGTTGTGTGGTGATGTAGCCATTGTTCAACGAAGTCCAACTTACGGGTTCGGTAGTAATGGTAATATCCTCAGTTACTTGTACCCCACCGTCATTAGATGTAATCACCTTGTTCGGATTTGAGGGCAAGAAAACCATGTTGTGCTGATCCGGATGATGGTTTGGATACAACGCAAAACTGTTACTGAAAATGGTGTATCCACCAATCCAACCTTCAAAACCAGTTGGCGTAGTAAATCCTGTAGTAGAACGATACAAGTTGGTACCACCCAAGAAAATGAAATCAGGATTCGTTGGGTGAACCTTGATAATCATATTGTAAGCGCCCTGTAAGTTTAGGTTTCCAGCTACCCCACCAATGGTAGTGGGAAGGTTGGCGGTCAAGTCGGTCCATACATCAACAGGGTCTTCAGCATCTGCTTGATATCTCCAAAGGAAAGCCTCTCCGTTATTACTAACATCATAAGAGAAGAAATAAATTCTATTCTCATCAGAAGGGTCATATGTCATTACGGTGCGCCCAAATGAAGGGAAGATATCTGCTGGCGTGATGTCGGTCCAAGTCACCCCGTCTTGAGAGGTGTAGAAACCAGCAGTGTCGGCAAAAATGTCAACAGTTGCGTAAAGTGTTCCATTAGGCGTTACGATAACTTCAGTTTGGCTATCGAAAGCACTAGGCAACACCTCATCAAAAGAACGTGCTCCATCTGTAGAACGGAACAAGCCGTCAAACGTGGCAGCATATACGTCTCCTGTTTCAGGATGCACTGCGATACTGTTAATCAAATCAAATGAAGAAAACGAGGTAACGTCATTATCGCTGGTATTGCGCATACGAATCCAGCTTCTACCATTGTTGAAGGATTTAAAAATTCCAGACCCTGTGTAGAACGCACCAGGAGCACCCGCGGAATTTCCATAACGCTCTCCAGAAGCATAATACCAGACGTTTTGACGTCCTTTTCTTGGGTCTTGGGCGATGGCTGTAATACTAGGCGATTGCCACTTACGGGTTACTCTTCTCCAGCTATCTCCTGAATTGGTAGAACGCCAAAGGCCTCCGGAAACACCACCTGCTAGGATGATATTTTCGTTACGCATGTCCAAAGCAAGGGCTCTGGTTCGACCACCTACATTCGCTGGGCCACGATTTCTCCAGTAAAAGAATCTTCTTCGAGAAGCTTCTTCACCATGCTCTTTGGCCATTTGCTGCTGGATGTCACCAGTAGCGATCCTTTCAGAGAATTTCGCCTCCTTGGATTGGATGTCATCGGGAATTTTACCCGTTGCGGGGTCGCGTAATTGTCTTAGCTCGAAAGCCAATCGGTCCATGGCTCTATCACCCACAGCTTTGGGCTTGGCACCAACGGGACCTGATTTACTGTCATACAGTTTTGATTGTTTGTACAGATTGTGGCCCTTTTGGGGACCATCGTCAGCGGATCTCTTTAAGTCTTGCGCGGAAAGCGGCAACAAAAACAAACCCAATGCAATAGAAAACAATACACGGATAGGTAAAGGTTTTTTCATATAGTGGAAGTTAAAATGAATTAGCCTTTCAATATAAAAAAAACTAAAATTCCTGTTAAAGCTTTCTTACTAAAATCGATGAAATACACTATGAATTTTTAACAATCTTGCCAAAATTTTATAGTTGGGCCTATCCATAATCATAAGTTAAAATAGAATTTGGTTCGTGCTAGGCTTTTGTGCTGTATACTTGCGCAAAAATATTGGCATGAGAACATTGGCGATTGGAGACATCCATTCGGGGGTACGAGCTCTGGAACAAGTGATGGAACGCGCAGCGGTAACGGAACAAGACCACCTGATTTTCTTAGGGGACTATGTGGATGGATGGAGTACTGCTACTGAAACCGTATCTTTTCTAATTGCATTGCAAAAAACACATCGATGTACCTTTATTCGGGGCAACCACGATGAATTGTGCAAGGAATGGATGCTTACCAAAAAAGAAAACCCGCAATGGTTGGCTCATGGAGGGACAGCTACGCGGGATTCCTATCTTGCCCTGGGAGAAGAAGCTTGGCCAGTGCATTTGGAATTTTATGACGCCCTACAGAACTACTATTTGGATGAACAAAAGCGATTGTTCCTTCATGCTGGATTTACCAACCTTAAAGGCATAGAATTCGAATATTTTGAGCAACTTTTTTACTGGGACAGAACCTTATGGGAATTGGCCAAGGTAGTAGACGATACTTTAAAGGAAAGCGACCCAAATTATCCCCAACGCTTTAAACATTACAAGGAAATCTTTATTGGACACACCCCTATTTCCAAAGTTGAGGAAGTGTTGCCCTTGCAGAAAGCCAAAGTATGGAACTTGGATACGGGTGCCGCCTTTAAGGGCTGTCTCACTTTAATGGATGTGGATACCAAAACCTATTGGCAAAGCGACCCCGTACATACCTTTTATCCGGGAGAAAGGGGAAGAAACTAAAAACACCGGGTTTCCCCGGTGCTGTTAAGTTTTAGAATTTTCCTGCTTTGTGCTCATCCTGCCATTTCACAAGCTCTTTCCATTGGCCTTCATACGCCATTTTTGCTTGCATGGGCCAAGATGCAGGGTCGTGAATACGATAACGGTCTCCACCGGAATCCAGTACTTCTTGGCATTTTGCTACGGAAGCTTCTGAAAGGGCTTTCCAGGTTTTGATATCAAAATTATGGAATAGGCCCTCAATTTTGGGACCAATCCCTTCTACGATTTTAAGGTCGTCTTGTTTTATCTTCTTGCCAAAGGCAGCCTTGGCCGCCGCCGCATCAAAGGGAATAAGAACGGGACCCGTATCCGCAACGATAGCATTTGCTTCCGCAGCTGTAGTGGTTGGAGCAATAGCCGAAAGCAATTTTTGGTTACAAGCGTCAAGGTCGGCCTTTAGTTTGGCGTTTTGATCTTCCAAATTTTTCAGCGCATCGGAATGGTCTATGGTTTTTTCGGTGTGACTTCCTTTCCCAATAAGATAGCCGAGAATTCCCGAGATAATACCGCCCAAGGCTGGAATAATCCAACACCAGATATTTAGATTTTCAAAGTTCATTGTATAGTATTTATGATTAGTGTTTTATTTAAGTGTAACTACGGTGCGTCTGTTTTTGGCGCGACCTTCTTCAGTATCGTTGGAAACCATTGGTTCATCCGGACCTTTCGAATCCGTAAGGATTTTAGACTCCATGATACCGTTACGAATGAGATACGCTTTGGCGAAGTCAGCTCTTTCTTTGCCCAATTGAATGTTGGTTGTGCGTTGTCCGGTATTATCGGTATGACCCACAATCAAACATTGCCCATCGGAAGCCTTATCCAAATATTTTGAAATGTCAGCTACTTTTTGGCGTTGTTCCGGGGTGAGGTTTATCGCTGCTTCACCCGTATTGAAGTAAAGAATAAGAGGCTCTGCTTTGATTTTGTCATAAAGGGCTTGCAATGCCTCACTTTCATCAGCACTTTTTTCGGCTATATCAAAGGTTATGGGCCCTAGCAAAATGGAGTCATCAGGAACCAATGCTTCTTTCAACTTGCCAGAGGTGTTGATTTGACTTGAGGATATTCCGGAGATGACCAAATGGTTTTTTACCGAATTGGCACGTGCCAATCCAAGATTGGGAAAGGCTGTAGGATTCGCTTCATCCGCACGGTACAATCCAGTAAGGTTGATGGACATGTTTTCATTTTCACCCAAAAAGGTTTTTAATTGTTCCACTCCTTCCCCAACGGTTGTGGCCAAAGGCATCAAAAATGAAGGTGATGACAAATTGAAATTGAAATTGTCTTGTGATGTAAATTCCAAACCATCCGCGCTGAACGCAAAAGGAAAAGAAGATGGTTCTGGTTTTGATGGGGCCGTTTCTTCAAGTAAGGTCGAACTGGAATCCTCTTGGATGGGTATGCCTTGACATTCGCTACAAAGATTCAGGTATAATAAGGTACCCAAAATAATAGTTGCCAAGATACCCAAGAGATAGGTAGTGTTCTTAGACATTTGTTTATGTGATTAGTGTTATGCCCTGTAAATTATTAAAAAAAATGCTAAACTTTTGGATTTAAGGACAAGAAAGCTAGCTGTTTAGGAGAATATTTTAACAACCACAAAAAGTAAAGAACCAGATAAAATCTACCAATCATACAAAATATGGCACCAGTTATGAGAAGGTCTTTCCATTATTGCCCGTATTGCATGACCTTAGTAACATATTAGGTAAGAAACCCTATTTCTCCCGACAAAGTTCCGGCACTGGAATAGGGTTTAATTTAAGTTTGAGTTAGTTAAGTTGGTTTAAAGACCGTCAGCATCATAGTTCAGCAGATACTGGCGGTTTTTTTATGACCTTGAATGACGTTTTAACCAAATCGTCATTTCGAGAAGAAGTTCCCACGAATAGTTCGTATTCCATTTCCTCGATTTCCCAGTTCTGTTTTTCAGGATTGAACCATGCCAATTCTGACACAGGTAGGTTAAAAGAAACCGTTTGAATTTCGTTGGCCTCCAATTCAATTTTCTGAAATCCCTTCAAAAGTTTATTGGGACGGTCAACTGCACTATTGGGAAAGCCCACATACAGCTGAACCACTTCTTTCCCTTTTACAGCTCCTGTATTGACGACCTGAAGACCAACTTCAAGGGTTTCCGACGCCGTTAGCTCGGGTTTAGCTACCTTCAGACTGTCCACATCAAAAGAGGTGTAACTCATTCCAAAACCAAAAGGGTAAGCGATATCCAATGCTTTTTTCTCAAATAGGGTATACCCATGATAGTAGTCATAGGTGGCGGTTTCTGCAAAGGGTTCAAAAGCGGGATAATCGGATTGGTTTTGCGCAATAGTGAAAGGTAGTTTTCCACTAGGGTTGGTTTTTCCATAAAGGATGTTGGCCAAGGCGGTTCCCCCTTCCATGCCCGCATACCATGAAAAAAGAATCGCGGGTACTTCATCTTCCCAAGAAGATAAATCTATAGCACTGCCCCCAATGTAGATCAAAGCGGTTTTAGGGTTTACACCACCCAAACTTTTGATAAGTTTTTCATCTTCATCTAAGAGCAGAACATCTTTACGGTCACCCCCAATTCTAGTTTCTCCAATAAACTTTCCAGCTTTTGCAGAAGCTTCCATGGTTTCGCGTTTCAACACAATAAATTCGCCTTCATCTTCGTGCGTGAATCCAACCACGAGAATAACTTCATCTGCTTTATGGGCCAAAGCTTTCGCGGAAGCCAAATCTTTACCGTCGTTTAGCTCGACGGTATTTCCTAAATTTTTGTGGTAGGCGACTAGGCCTTCGTAAGGTGTGGTTACGTAAACAGGAGTTGCATCGCTACTGCCATGATCCCCTGTATTTTCGACATCGGCTAAGCGACCAATTACTGCAATAGTTTTTCCTTGTTCAGTATTAAAGGGGAGGGTGTTATTCTCATTCTTGAGTAAAACCATGCCTTCTTCAGCAGCTTCGCGAGCCAAAGCAATATGGGCTTCTTGTCCAATGATTTCCAAAGGATAATCGGATTGGTCGTTGGCCAGGGCATATTTCAAACGGGTGCGCAAGGTTTGCACCACTAGGCTATCGATTTGTGCTTCAGTGATTTGGCCTTTTTCAATACCCAGCTGTATCACCTCAGGGTCGTACGCTTGTTGTACGGGCATTTCAACATTTAGTCCAGCTTGAATGCCGGCTATTCCATCGTAAACACCGTAAAACCAATCCGTCGAAATAAAACCCTTAAAGCCCCAATCGTTTCTTAAAATATCAGTCAGCAGGCGTTTGTTTTCTCCGCAGAATTGACCGTTTAGGGAGTTGTATGCGCTCATTATGGAGGCGGGTTTGCCTTCTTGAACGGTTTTTTTGAAGTGAGGCAAATAGACCTCGTGAAGCGTTCGGTCATCTACCGAAACATCGATGACCCATCGTGAATTTTCAATGCTATTCAAAGCGAAGTGTTTGGGACATGCCATGACATTATGTTTTTCAATGCCTTTAACCGCTGCCACACCGAATTCACCCAAAAGCCAAGGATCTTCACCGTAAGTTTCTTGTGCCCTTCCCCAACCGGGGTGCCGTAATAGGTTGATGCAAGGCGTAGCCGCATAGTTGGCGCCATTCGCACGGATTTCAGAGGCAATCACTTCATGGATGCGTTGTTCTAAATCAGTATTCCAGCTTGCACCACGGGCCATGGCTACGGGAAAGGTAGTAACCCCATCAATGGATTTATCGCGTACTCGCGCACCGCGCGGTCCGTCCGAAAGTACCCAAGGCGGAATGCCTAATCGTTCGTTGCCACCCACATAAATATGTGGAAAACGCTTTTTGCCCAAATAATTACTCAGCATCTTGATTAGGCCACCTGAATAGGTTTCTCCTCGCATTTGGAGTATTTTTTCTTCCAACGACATTTGGGAAACAAAGGCTTTGGCTAGTGAGTCAAGTGTTTTTTCAGTGGGTTCGGCACTTACGTTGTCAATTGATGCCTGCAGCGGTTTCATACGGTATCCTACGCCTGTGAAGTAAATAGCGGCGACGGCAACAACCAATAAAAGAACTAGGATTCCAACGATTTTGAGCAATTTTAATAGCACCTTTTTCATAAGGGATAACTTTTGAGAATTGCACAAAGATATTTAATGTGTCTTTTTGCCACAAATAAAATTTTCATACCTTTATTTCATGGATATGCTCGACATTGTTGAAAAAGGCGAACAGTTGTTTTTGCCCAACATCTCAGTGGACATTGCGATTTTGGGTTTTCAGGAGGACAAGCTCAAAATCTTGCTTTTGGACTTTGAGGGCAAATGGACCTTGCCAGGAGGATATGTGGGAAAGGAAGAATCTACAGACGATGCTGCTGTGCGTGTCTTGGAAGAACGAACAGGGGTAAAGCAGTCGTTTTTAAAACTGTTTTCGGTTTTTGGTGGAGCCAATCGAAATTTTAAAGAGGAGTTTCGTGAGGTAGCCCAAAAACTGGATATGCCTTGGAGCGAAGACTTATGGATTAATGGCCGATTTGTTTCCATGGTGTACTATGCGTTAGTGGATATTGATAAAACCCAACCTACCGGCGGCGAGTGGCAACAATCTTTTGGGTGGCATGACATTAAAGAGTTGCCTGAAATGTGGCTGGACCACGAAGCAATGGCCCAGGCAGCGATGCAGCAATTACAACGGGATATTACCTTGGAGCATATTTCTTTCAACTTATTGCCTGAAGAATTTACGATGCCCGAGTTACACCGGCTTCACGAAACCATCCTGAACAAGAAACTGGAGCGCAGTCGTTTCCAAAAGAAAATGCTTTCCCTTGGCATTTTTGAACGTTTGCCCCAACCCAAACAAGATGCTCCACGAAGAAAACCTTTTTTATATCGTATCAAAACAGAACTCCAAAACACGTAATCATGAAAAGACGCACTGCCATTAAAAATAGTCTGTTGGGCACAGGAGCCCTATTGGCCGCAAGTCCTTTTGAAAAAATCTTTGGGCAATCTTCAAATGCATTCGAATCCAAAATCAATATTGGGGTCCAGCTTTTTACAATTCCCAAAATGGCAGAAGCTGATTTGGAGGGCACATTGAAGAAACTTTCGGAATTGGGATATTCTGAAATCGAATTTTTTGGTCCTTATGGCTTTAGTTCAGACAAAGCGAAAGCAGATTGGGAAAACATTAAACCCATGCTTGGTCTTGAGAAAAATGCTTTCTATGGGTATTCGGTAAAAGAAACTACTGACTTGTTAAAATCTCACAACCTGTCTACCCCGTCCTTACATACGGATTTGGATACGCTTAGAAATAACCTTGATAAAGTGTTGGATAAGGTTGCCCCCTTGGAAGCCAAATATTTGGTCTTGCCCGCCATCCAAGAGCAACGCAACAGTTTGGAAGACTATAAAAAGTATGTGGAAGAGTTCAATGCTATGGGTGAAAAAATGTCCAAATACGGAATGAAATTCGTGTATCATAACCATGGATACGAACACAAAATCTTTGAAGGTAAAACCCCTATGGATTTCCTGTTGCAAAATACGGATGAAGCCTTCGTACAGTTTGAGTTGGATGTCTTTTGGATGCAAGCTGCCGGTGCCAATCCTGTTGACTATCTCAAAGCCTACCCCAATCGGTTCAAGTTATTACACCTTAAAGATGCCAAGGAACCGTTTCGATTCTCCGGAGATGGGACCACTCCCGAGGAATGGATACAAGGTTTCCCCTTTATGAGCGACCCAGGTGACGGCGTATATGACATCAAAGGCATTGTGGAACAGGGCATCAAATCGGGCGTAGAACATTTCTTTTTGGAACGCGATTTGACCCCGGAACCTGAAAAAACCCTTAAGAATTCCTATAAGTACCTTGCTAGCTTGTAGCTTGATTTACAAATCGAACTTTATGCCTTGTGCTAGCGGTAGTTCGGTCGTATAGTTGATGGTGTTGGTTTGTCGACGCATGTACACTTTCCAAGCATCAGAACCGCTTTCGCGGCCACCGCCAGTTTCTTTTTCACCACCAAAAGCGCCACCAATTTCAGCACCCGAAGTACCGATGTTGACATTGGCGATTCCACAATCACTTCCTGCAGCGGACAAGAAAGCCTCTGCTTCCCTAAGATTATTGGTCATGATAGCTGAGGACAAACCTTGTTTGACACCATTTTGCAATGCAATCGCGTCATTCACATCCCCAGAGTACTTTAGGAGATACAAGATTGGCGCAAAAGTTTCTTCCTGAACAATATGAAAGTGGTTTTCGGCTTCGGCGATGGCAGGTTTAACGTAGCAACCGCTTTCAAAACCATCTCCAGAAAGCACACCACCTTCAACAATTATATTGCCTCCTGTTTCCTTAACCGTTTCAAGGGCTTTGGTATATTGGGCAACGGCTTGGGTGTCAATTAGCGGTCCAACATGCATGTTTTCATCCAGAGGGTTCCCAATTTTGAGTTGTTGGTAGGCATCTACCAAAGCAGTTTTCACTTGGTCATAAATGGAATCGTGGATAATAAGTCTTCGCGTAGAAGTACAACGCTGCCCGGCTGTTCCTACAGCACCAAAAACAGCACCGATAACCGTCATTTTGATGTCTGCATCAGGCGTTACGATGATGGCGTTGTTCCCACCAAGTTCCAAAAGGGATTTGCCCAATCGAGCACCTACTGTTGCGGCAACCGCTTTTCCCATACGAGAAGAACCTGTGGCAGAAACTAGAGGAATTCGTGTATCCTTGGAAAGCATTTCACCAACGGTATAATCTCCGTTAATCAAACCCGAAATTCCCTCGGGCAAATTATTTTCTTGAAGCACTTGTGCGATGATATTTTGGCAAGCTACCCCACAAAGTGGTGTTTTTTCAGAGGGTTTCCATACACAAACATCGCCACAGACCCAAGCTAAGGCTGTATTCCAAGCCCAAACCGCAACCGGGAAGTTGAACGCGGAAATAATCCCGACCACCCCCAGTGGATGATATTGCTCGTACATCCGGTGGCCTGGTCTTTCCGAATGCATAGTTAAGCCATGCAATTGTCTGGAAAGTCCAACGGCGAAGTCACAGATGTCTATCATTTCCTGCACCTCACCCAATCCTTCTTGATACGATTTCCCCATTTCGTAGGAAACCAATTTTCCCAAGGGTTCTTTGAGTTCCCGAAGCTTTTCACCGAATTGCCGAACGATTTCTCCTCGTTTTGGAGCAGGAAGCGTTCTCCAATGTGTGAAGGCCCCCTGTGCGGTCTGTATCACTTTTTCATAGTCCTCGGCGGTAGTAGTGGATACTTTACCTATGACCTGGCCATCTACGGGAGAAAAGGAAGTAATGGTTTCTCCTGAACCAAAGTTTTGGCCCCCCGTTGAGGTACCTGCATTTAGCGCTTTCAAGCCAAGTGCATCAAAAACTTGCTCTAATCCAAAGCTATGGGCAACAGACGATATTTCTAACATTTGAACGGTGTTTTGTTATATTTTCCACAAAACTACGAAGAAAGTGGTTTTGCGTATACTTGTGAACTACAAATAATGAGCGAGTAGTAAAAAGGCCAAAGCCAACACTGCAGGTACCCCCTGAACAAAAAAGATTTTCTTGGAAACACTGACCGCTCCATAGAGGGCAGCGACAATTACACAGGACAAAAAGAAGAGCGCTACATTAAATTGCCATTCGGGATTGGCAATCAAAATGGACCAAACCAAACCAGCGGCTAAAAAACCATTGTAAAGTCCTTGATTGGCTGCCATGGCCTTGGTGGGTTCAAACAAATCCTTCGGAAACGAACGAAATACTTTCTTCCCTCTGGTAGTCCATGCGAACATTTCGAGCCACAAAAAGTAAAAATGCAACAGTGCAACAAGCCCTGTCAAAAATTTGGCAACAATCAGCATATATCTAATTTTCGGTTACAAAACGTTTGTCCGCGGGCATCACCGTACCGCAATTGGAGCAGGTGCGAAGGCTTTTTGAGCCGTAAAAGTTCTTGAAATGCCCTAAAAAATCCTTCTCAATGTCTTCCAAGGTGAAATAGACCTCATGCAATTTGTGATTGCAGTTGTCACAAAACCATAGCAAGCCGTCCTTACCTTTCAAATCTTTTCGTTTGCGTTCGACGACCAGACCAATAGAACCTTCATGTCTCACAGGTGAATGGGGAACTTTCGCAGGATGCAAATACATGTCCCCTGGACCCAGTTTCATGGTTTTCTTCTGTCCATCTTCTTGAATATGAACCTCGATTTGACCTTCGAGCTGGTAAAACAGTTCTTCCGTTTCGTTGTAGTGATAATCCTTTCGGGCATTCGGTCCGGCTACAATCATAACAATGTAATCGCCTGCCTCTTTATAAAGGTTTTTATTGCCTACAGGAGGTTTTAGGGTTGAACGATTGTCTTCAACCCATTGCATTAAATTGAAGGGTTCGCGTGTCGCCATCCTTTAAATTTTCTGTAAGATATGAAAAGATGACGGTTCGGTTTGCGTGTTGAAATCGTCCTTATTTCAGGGTCAGGAAAATTTGCGTAAAATACGGTTTACCGGATGCGTCCAAATTAATTTTCAAGGCCGTATGCGAGTACGACCCCTCAAGGGTGCCTTTGTGGTCGTTACTATCCAACCAACCTTCTAGCGCTTTTTCCGCTGTACCATAAAATCGCGCGACGTTTTCGGCAACTTCCGAGGCGCTGGTCTCATTGGAGATGCTCACGGCGCGACTGTTGAAATTGTCGTGACTTAATCGATTTTGCGAAATCATGTAAGTGTTGTGGTCTTCAGCGTATTTTTCCACGGCAGGCATGGACAATAGCGTTGATTTGCCCAATTGGGCGCGATGTTCATTGATCAAGTTCAATAACTCAATCTCCATTTGTACCGCATCTATTGGATTGGTTTGACCGTCAGTACCGGTCCCTACGGGTAGCTCACCATTGGATTCACTTTGTGAACAGGTTACAAAAAGTGAACCCATCACCAAAACGGCGATGATTCTCAATGTTCTCATTTTCATATACGATTTTAGAAACCGTTAGTATTCTCTTGTGCTCTGGTTGCTAAACTATTGGAGCTTAAAGGGGAGCCCCAATAAAATCCATCAAGCACCTGATTCAACCGATAAGTGACCGGTTTGAATTGCTTTTCTTACAGATGTGGAATGTTGAGGAAAGCCGTTGGTCGGAAAAACGGTTCCATTCACGGATAGGACTTAAATAATTTCTTCATATTGGCCGTTTTCGTGTGCTTCTTTTTTCTCCAATACAAAATCAAAAACAAAGGCTCCTATATCACGTACCGGTGCATACAAGATTGAACTTTCTCGGGTTTCTTCTCCAACAATGTTGAATTGTGCATCCAAACGGTCAAAAAAGACAAGTAAAGCGCCTAAGATAACGGCTACCCGCAGCGCCCCAAAAACCCCTCCCGCTAAGGCGTTTAACCAACCCAACATCGCGAAATTGGCAATTTTGGTCAAAAACCGTCCGGCAAAGTGTACTAAAACTACTATGATGAAAAATGTAATGAGAAAGGACGCAATTTTGGCTTGGTTTCCGGACCAATTCCATGATTCGCTCAAATAATTGGCAGTCACATATGAAAACCGAATCGCACCGTAAAGTCCTGCAATAAGAGCAACTAGTGAGGCAATTTCAACAAAAAGGCCATTGCGCAAGCCCTTGTAAAGCCCCCAAATCAATAAAACACCTAGAACAATATCCAAAAAGCTCATAGACCGATTTTAACAAATATAGCTTATTGGTTCGTACTTTTGTCTTTGGTTTACAAGCCTTATGGGAAGAGATGATGTACTAAAATCACGTTGGGAACTTTTAGTCCGAAAGCTGTCAGACCGGTTTTCTGATGGAGAGGATTTGGACCTCGACGGCATGTTGTACTTAGTTGGTGTGCAAGAGCTTGGGGATTATCAAAGGTCGTTTAAAAAGGACGAGAAAATCAACCTGATGCATATCGCAATTTGCCGCCTTTTGGAACCCTATGGTTATTATGATTTTGATTTTTTTGATGATGATGGATGGCCCCACTACAAGATGGTACAACAACTCCCTCCATTAAAGGCTGGAGAGCAATCTGTACTGATGAAAGAAGCGCTAGTGCAATATTTTTTGGAAAAAGAGATAATAGACTAGTAGAGGTTTCTGATTTGAAACTAAAGAACAGTAACTTGCAAGGTCTTTAAACACAACCTCAAAGCAAAAATGATGATTCCTTAACTTTCGTTCAAGGAAACTGCCTTCTCTTTGCAAGGTTTTGCTAAAAACAATTTGCCATGAAAGAAAATATTCGTTTTTCCAATTTGGATAGGGCTTCCAAAATAGTGGAAATCAAAAAAACCCACTTTGATTTGATTGTGATTGGGGGCGGTATAACCGGAGCGGGGATTGCCTTGGATGCTGCCTCTAGAGGAATGAAGGTGGTGGTACTCGAAAAAGGCGATTTTGCTTCTGGTACCAGTAGCAAATCCACCAAACTCATTCATGGAGGACTTCGCTATTTAAAGCAATTTGATTTTTGGTTGGTGAAGGAAGTTGGCTCTGAACGGGCTATCGTGCACAAACTGGCTCCGCATCTTGTTCTACCTGAAAAGATGTTGTTGCCCTTGATTGAAGGAGGTTCTTATGGCAAATGGCTTACCTCAATTGGTTTGAAAGTCTATGATATTTTGGCCCAAGTTTCGGGAGACGACAAACGCCAAATGTTGGAGAAAAAGGAAGCCTTGAAACTGGAGCCCTTGCTTCCCAAGAAGATATTGAACGGTGCCGGCTATTACGCTGAGTATCGTACGGATGATTCCCGACTCACCATTGAAAACCTCAAAACCAGCTTAGAATACGGCGCCCAGGCCTTGAACTATGCTAAAGTAACCGACTTTTTATATAAAGATGGTCAAGTAAATGGGGTAGAGGTATCCGATGAGGTCACGG
>JBCBCH010000005.1:0-22352 GCA_038530835.1 Bacteroidota bacterium
AAATTCCAAAGGACATTTCATCAATTTTAATGGTACAGCGGGTATCTGGCGCAAAGAATGTATTCTAGATGCTGGAAACTGGGAAGGCGATACCCTAACGGAAGATTTGGATTTAAGCTACCGTGCCCAATTGAAAAATTGGAAATTCAAGTATTTGGAAGATGTGGAAACCCCTGCAGAGCTTCCCGTAGTGATTAGTGCCGCACGTTCCCAACAGTTCCGTTGGAACAAAGGAGGTGCTGAAAACTTTAGAAAAACCGTTTGGAGTGTTATCACTGCGAAAAACATCCCATTCCGAACCAAGTTCCATGGAGTAATGCATTTGTTGAACAGCTCCATGTTCCTTTGTGTATTTATCGTGGCTTTGTTAAGCATCCCTATGCTGTACATCAAAAACACCTATGGCCATTTGGGTTGGATTTTTGAGGTGACCAGCTTCTTCATCATCAGTACAATTATTTTGTTCATCTGCTACTGGTTTACCTACAAAAGCATACAGGGCAGCAGTTTTGACAACTTTGTGGACTATATCAAGTTGTTCTTTACCTTTTTCTCGGTAGCCTTGGGCTTCTCTTTGCACAACTCTATTGCTGTTTTGGAAGGACACATGGGCAAGCGTAGTGAATTTGTTAGAACGCCCAAATTCAATATCAACAGCCTTACCGATAGTTGGAAAGGGAATAAGTACTTGGCCAAAAAGCTTTCTCCGAACATGGTGATTGAATTTGCCCTGATGGTGTACTTCTTGTTCGGTATGTACAGTGCTGTTCCTTTGAACGACTATGGATTGTTTCCATTCCATTTAATGCTGTTCCTCGGTTTTGGTTTTGTGTTCTTCAAATCGTTGACGTCGAAGGCGTAAACTCATAATTGTTACGCTAGCACAAACCAAGTGCATTTCCAATACTAGTTAGGAAATCCTATTTTAGAGGAGTATGGAAGATAAACCCAGACTTTCCAGACTCACAGCGATTCTGACCCAATTGCAATCGTCAAGGCTTGTTACTGCCAAAACTTTGGCTGAAAAACATAACGTAAGCATTCGAACGATTTATCGCGACATCCGGACCTTGGAAAAATCCGGGGTACCCATTGTTACTGAAGAAGGAAAGGGTTACTCCATGATGGAAGGCTATCAACTACCGCCCGTGATGTTCACCGAAGAGGAGGCCAACGCCTTGATTACCGCCGAACAATTGATTTTGAAGAATAAAGATGCCTCGTTCGTGCAATACTATTCCGAAGCCATTTTAAAAATAAAAGCCCTCTTAAAGGGGTCCCAAAAGGACAAGGCCAGCCTGCTCAAAGACCGCATCTACTTTACCGATAATTTTACACGACAAACCACCAGCAATTATCTCATGCAGATTCAATCTGCCTTGACTAATTTTCAAGTGCTCAACATTGATTACCAATCGCTGGAAAACAAATCCACCAATCGTGATATCGAACCTTTTGCACTATACAGCACCCAAGAAAAATGGCTGTTGATTGCCTATTGCCGGCTTCGGAAAGCGTTTAGAGCCTTTAGAATAGACCTCATCCAAAACATTACCAATACCTACGAGACTTTTGAATCGCACAATATGACCTTGGAGGAGTACTATAAGGCTTATGATAGGTATAATGAGGCAGGTCAAGGGTAATAAGCTGAAAGATTATTCCTAGTTAAACTTAAACCTATCTTTTTACCGGTTTCATATTATGACCTCTCAATGAATTGGAACTCTTCCTTTCCTTTATCTGTCAAATAGGGATAAAAAAAGCTTATTAACAGGTAAGCATACTTTCTGATTTTTTCGTCCCTTGTCCTGTCGTCATAAATGGATGAAGATTCCAACCAATGATCACTATAGATTTTGATAAGTGTTATCAAATCCTTGAATTCATTTTTACGCTCTTCTGAGCGAATCAACTTCTCTGTTTTCATCCGTTCAATTACACCACGATACATTTCTGACCGTACCTCCTCTACCGCTCTAAGGTAAAATGCGCATCCAAAGCAAAAGCTTGAATACGGGTTAGGGTGGAGTAATCACGGTTGATGTGTCCCCAGCGCGTTTGCACCACGCCAATTTCTTCGTCCTTAAAGTAAGGTACTGTCTTTTTCAGCCAGTCGCTTTCGGGCAAGAAATCCGCATCAAAAATGGCTACAAATTCTCCTTTAGCGATTTCCAAGCCTTCCTTCAACGCACCTGCCTTGAACCCTTGACGGTTTTCTCGGCGAATGTGTTGAATGTCCAATCCAGTTTTCTTTAGGGCTTCAATATGCTTGGCAGTATCGACCACGGATTCGTCGGTAGAGTCATCCAGAACCTGGATTTCAAGCTTGCTTTTTGGGTATTCTATTTTGGCAATGTTTTCCAACAAACGCTCCATTACATATTCCTCATTATAAATAGGAAGTTGTATGGTTACGTATGGAATTTCTTTGGGATCGAGAAGGTTGTATTTTGGTGCTTCTTCGTTTTGTCGTTTCTGTCCGAGGTAGTTGATTAGCAGATTCAACTGGGAGAGACTGTAGAAAAAAATCAGAATCAGAGCGGTGCTATACACGGCGATGATGATAAAAGCGATAGTTAAGCCCATTATTTTACACTGTATTTAAAGATCCAACCCAAGATTTTTACGCCAGCAAATATAGTACCTTTTATGGTTCCTGAAACTTTTGAAACCCCAATTCGACGTTTATAACGCACTGGTACTTCGCAATATGCCATTTTTTTCTTGAGCACTTTCAGCTGCATCTCCACGGTCCACCCATAGGTTTTGTCTTCCATGTCCAAAACTTTGAGTTTTTCGTATTTTATCGCCCTAAAAGGTCCTAAATCCGTAAAACGTGCTCTAAAGAACAATCGCATTAAAAATGTGGCCAATTGGTTGCCAAAAACCTGCTGAGGGGTCATGGAACCGGGTTCACGTAACGCTTTGGTCCGCGCGCCCACCACAAAATCGACATCATCTTCCAAAATTGGAGCTACTATCTTATCCAATTCTTCGGGATAATCAGAATAATCTCCGTCAATAAATACGATAACGTCAGGGCTTTTGGATTGTTGTTCGATGTATTGCATTCCTTTCAGGCAAGCATAACCATATCCTTTGCGTTCTTCAAGCAAAACAGTAGCCCCAGCTTTCTGGGCATTTTCATGGGTATCATCGGTGGAGCCATTGTTCACCACGATGATTTCATCAACGGATTCTGGAATTTCGGAAACGACCTTCCCTATGGACTCCCCTTCGTTTACCGCGGGGATAATCACTTTGATTAACGGCATTTATTTTAAATCAGAAAGGTTGTTTTCTTTTTTGAAGCTACTGAAGTCATACCATTCTTTTATTTTTTTACCGTCGCTATATTTTTCGGCCGAAGTTAACTTGGATTTTTGATATTTTAAGCAATACCCATCTTTGATGCCATTTCGCAGTTGGCATTTGTGGTTTACCTTCCCTTGTTCGTCATAAAACAACCACCATTTTACCTTTTGGTCTAGGGCAAAATGGCCTTCATGGTCCAATTTTCCTGCTTCATTGAAAAAATACCAATATCCGGTTTTCTGATTGTTTTGAAAAGCACCTTTGGCCCTAATTTTTCCGTTGCTATGGTAAAAGCGCCAATACCCTTCTTTGGAGGCCATGTTTTTCCATCCTTCTGATTTGACCGTTCCATTTTCATGGTAGTTCCGGAAATAGGTCTCCGAACCTGAAAACAATACGGTTGAAATAAAGGCCAGTAAGATGAGGGTTGCTTTAGCCATTATTTTTGATTGACAAGGGTCATAAGGTCAACGTCATTGCCCAACAACACTTGGTTGCCGTCAATACGGCCTTTTTGTGGACCATTTTCCAATTTCAATACCCCTCTTGGGCAAACCGCAGAACAAATTCCGCAACCGACACAACTGGAACGCACAATGTTTTCCCCTTTTTGCGCGTAGGCACGAACGTCGATACCCATTTCACAATAGGTAGAACAGTTTCCACAGGAAATACATTGGCCACCATTGGTCGTAATTCGAAATCGGGAAAAAAGACGTTGTTGAAAGCCCATTATGGCCGCCATCGGACAACCAAAGCGACACCAAACCCGATTGCCCAGAATAGGATAGAATCCAGTACCAATCACACCTGAAAAGATGCTTCCAATAAGAAAGGAATAGGTTTTCCGTAAGCTTTCAGATTTAAAGAGGAAGATGTTCCCTTCGCCGCTGAAAAAATGCATCCCAATCAATACCATGATAATGACGAAGTAACCCACCGCCCCATATTGGGCATCTTTTTGAAGTTGTTCGCGCTTGAACAACATTACCCAAGCAAAGACCGCGGTCAACAAAACGGTCATACCAATCAAGAAGGTGCTTTTGGTCAGCCAATATTTGCTAGTGTCATTTCCAAGGTAAGAGTACACTACTGCGATGGTCATCAAGGTGACAAAAACCACAACGCTATGCACCACCCAGCGCTCAATATTCCATGCCTTTACGGTTTTATCACTTAGCTGACGGAAAGAATCTCCAGCAGTTTCAGCCAAACCACCGCAACCACATACCCAAGAGCAATACCATCTTTTTCCGAATTTGTAGGTCAAAAACGGGGTGATGACAAATACGGAAAGAATTCCGAAAACCAACAAGGCAAATCCGATATCTCCCGAGGAAAGAAATCCTTTGATGCGATAGCCTTCAAAGTTATAATAGTTTAAAGGCCACACATTTTTTAAATCATAATACGGTAAACTTCCGCCATTTAATATTTTATCGCCGTTCAAGCGAGCCATCAGTTCAGGAATGATGAATGCAAATGCGGTTTGAAAGAACATAACACTCAACGTTCTGATGCGTTCATAGCGATTGTGACGGTATTTCCAAAGGAACTTGATACCAAAAGCGAAGATGGCTACGGTATATAAAGTGCCATAAACAAACCATTGACTGGCCGGATTCCCGCTCAACATCTTGCTCAAAGGGTCAAAGAGGGCAATGACACCCTTGTTCTCCCCACCTTTGACCAAGCCCAAATATTCGGGATAAAAGTATAAGACGATATAAAATCCGGTCAATGCAATTCCGGCTATCCATCCCCAAAACCCTTGACTGGAAATGGATTTGAACCAAACACCATCATTTTTGATGCCTGGTAGTTTTTGGGAATAAGCGTCCCAAGAAAACCAAACCACCCCAAGGATAATGGCAGATAATGCCAAAAACAACATTAACCCTTGATTTGGGAAGTCAACATTGAAGGCGGCCAAAATGCAAATGCCCAACCCCAACATACCAATCAACGTGGCTATTTTTTGTTGTGTGCTCAAAGATTTTGGCGGTTGCCCGGTTAGGGCCATGCTTCTATCGTAAGTGCTCATGTTCTTTTACTTATATGGTTGAATTATACTTTGATATCTATATTAGGAGGAAATAAAAATGCGTTTCAAACTCTTTTTACGGGATTTGATTTGCTTGCCGAATTCCGCATTGTAATGGGCAACTATGGCCGCTTCATGATGCTTGTAAAATTCTGGGTCGAAATTGGCATCTATCAAATGTTCAATGACATAATCCATGTTTTGGTTTTCGGTCAACCAGCGGTCAAAAACCTCATGGCGCATGCGAATGCCGAATGTGTTGATGCCCAAAAATTGCTGTGTGTCTTTATGGAATGAAATGGTCACACAGATTTTTTCCTCGGGATGTCGCCAATGGAATTGCGCTTCGTAATCTTTTCGCCCACGTTCTGAAAACACCCAACCATAGGTTTGATATTCAATATCCAGGAATTTGGCAGAATTGAACCAATGTCCTGGTTTGTATTCGATACGATTGCCGCAAAGGGTTTGCGCCAAAGTCTCGCCCATCATCCTTCCCGTATACCAAACCGCTTCAATTGGTCTTCGATTCCCGATGGCTTCATGTTGCTCGGCACAATCGCCGATAGCGTAGACATCTTTTGCGCTGGTTTCCAAAAAGCGATTGACTTTTACCCCTCTTCCGAGCTCAATGCCAGAATCTTTCAAAAAATCAATGTTGGGAGAAACACCAGCCGTGAGTCCTACGAAATCACAGGGGAGTTCTTCTCCGGTTTCGGTTATAATGATGGATTTTACTTTACCATGCTCATCGGAAACGATTTCTTTTAGATTGGAAGCCAGTCGCAGGTCGATATGGTGTTCTAAAATGTGTTCGTTTATCATTTTGGATTCTCCTTCGGGCAGAACCCCATTCCAAAAATTTTTCTCCCGAACCAAAAAAGTCACGGGAATATCCCGACTACGTAGCATCTCGGCCAATTCAATACCAATCAATCCTCCTCCAACGATTACGGCCCGTTTGCATACTTCATTATTCGGCGCGTTCACCTCCAATAAATCCAAATCTTGTTTGGAGTATAACCCCTGAACGCCATGAAGGTCTTGTCCGGGCCATCCAAATTTGTTTGGTTTGGAGCCAGTTGCAATGACCAGCTTGTCATAGTGCAAGGCTCTGGAACCGTCAATGAGCAGCTTTTTGTTCTCCGTATCAACATGGTCTACATAACCCCGAACCAATTCAATCCGATTCTTTTCCCAAAACCAATTTTCATAAGGTTGGATGTGTTCGAACTTCATATGTCCCATATACACATACATGAGCGCCGTTCGCGAAAAGAAATAATCTGTCTCAGCGGATACGATGATGATGCGTTTATCGGAAAGTTTTCGGATATGGCGCGCTGCGGAAACCCCGGCTATGCCATTTCCAATGATAACAATAGTTTCCATGAGGATTTTATTGGTTGATGGTTATTGTGTCGCTCTTCAAGATATGAACTTAACGTATGTCGTTAATTTAGAATGACTTTAAATTTCCATGGATTTTGTAAGGTAAGCGATGGCAAATCGAACTCCAATGGCTTGATAATGAATTTCTTAATTAAATCATAAAAAATGGGTTTGGTGTGTATGCTCATAAAATATCGTTCGACTCAACGTCCAGTTTAAAATGCTAAACCGAGTATCATGAAACACTTATCATTACTTCTTTTAAGCTTGTTCGCTGGAATCTCGAGTGGGGCTTATGCACAGGATACAGAGACTTTTTTCAGTGGAACGGAATCATTCCTTAAGGTCTACGTGAAGGAAGGTCGGGTAGCTTACAAGGCTATTACGTCAAATCCTGCGGAGCTTAACGAACTTATCGCTCTAGCGGAAGGCATTACCGTTCCAAAATCCGATGAGAAGACTTATCAAGCTTTTTGGATAAACGCCTACAATCTCTTGGTCATTAAAAGTATTGTTGAACAATATCCCATCGCTTCACCTTTGGACAAAGTCGGTTTTTTTGATAAAACCCAACACAAAGTTGGCGGAAAGGAAGTCACTTTGAATGGTATTGAAAATGACCTTTTGCGAGCCGTTTTTCCGAACGAATCCAGATTTCATTTTGTCCTGGTTTGTGCCGGTTTGGGATGTCCTCCTATTATCGCTTCGGCCTATACCCCTGAAAAATTGGAAACGCAGTTGCAAAAGCAAACCGAGCTGGCCTTAAATCGCCCTGACTTTGTAAAAGTAAAGGGGAAAAAAGTATTGCTTTCTCAAATCTTTGAATGGTACAACGGAGATTTTACAAAAAACAACACCTCTTTAGTGGAGTATGTAAACCGCTATCGTACTGAAAAATTGGATGCCAAATCCAAAGTAGGGTACTATCCTTACGACTGGACCTTAAACGAAATCAAATAACAATTTACCATAACTATGAAAAAGACAACATCAACCCTTGGAATACTGTTTTTCTTTGCTTTTGTAACGCTAACGGCTCAAACCGATACGCCTGCGCAGCAAGGCAGTAATATTCAAAACCTGACCCCTTCCAAATTGATTGGAAAAGGGCAATGGGATATCAAATGGTTCAATAACATCTACACCGAGACCGAGGATACGTTTAACGGCGACATCCCCAGAAACACTTTCTTTACTTCCACGTTGGATATTTTCACTGGGGTAGGTTCCAGTAGAAGGGTCAACTTGGGATTGCTTTTGGAATTTCGTTCGAATACGGTAGGTGGTCGAGGCATATTCGACTTTCTGTCCTTTGATGGGGAGGAAGGTACTGCAAGGTCTGGTTTTACCTCTTTTGCGCCCGCAGTCAAGTTTACGCCCTTTGCGAACGTTAATAATTTCTCCGTACAAAGTGCCTTCTTTATTCCCTTGGTGGACAATGAAGTGGAAAACGGGGTCTTTTTGGACCAAAATGGATTTACTTGGCAAAACCGCTTCTTCTACGATTACTCTTTTGCCCAAGGAAAATGGCAATTGTTCAGTGAATTGAACACGGAATGGAATTTTGGAACTGCTGAAGACAGTTTTGCCAACAATAGTTTGCGTTTGACGCCAGGAGTGTTCTTGAGTTATTTCCCAAGTTCAAAATTCACCGTATTGGGGCTTTTGCAGCACATCCAACTTTTGGATATTGGAGGGACCGAATTTTCGCAGGATTTGACAGCCTATGGCGGTGGGGTTAAATATCAATTGACTGATGTGCTCAACATCGAAGGCTTATACACCAACTTCTTCCGTGGCAACGACACGGGCCTGGGACAAACTTTTAACATAGGTTTACGAGCCGTGTTTTAGTCCTTAAAGCCCATAAAAGCCTAAATTAGAAGCTTTGATTCTTTCAGTATGAAGAAATTAGGGCTTCTTTTTTTGTGTTTTCTCCAGTTTTCGTGCAATAGTCAGAAACCAGAAAAAATCAACGGTGTCAGTTTTGTAGCATCAAGTGACCGGGTAGACCAGTCCCATGTTGACCCGGTATTGAAAGTAAATGCCAACTACGCCGCAGTGATGCCCTTCGGGTTTATTCGAACCTTGGACTCCCCAAAAGTTATCTTTGATACCGAACGGCAATGGTTTGGGGAAACCAAAAAAGGGGCAGAACAGTATATTGAATTTTTGCAGAAAAACGGGGTCAAGGTCATGCTCAAACCTCAAATTTGGGTTTGGAGAGGCGAATTCACCGGAGAGATTGAAATGACGTCCGAAGCGGATTGGCAAGAATTGGAACAAACCTATAGAGACTTTATCCTCACTTTTGCCCAGGTGGCCCAAAAGGCACAAGTGGAATTGCTTTGTATCGGAACGGAGTTAGAACGTTTTGTAAAACACCGACCCGCGTATTGGACTAAATTAATTGAACAGGTACGTCAAATCTATTCGGGAAAATTAACTTACGCGGCCAACTGGGATGAATACAATCGCACCCCGTTTTGGGAGCAATTGGATTTTATTGGTGTTGATGCTTATTTCCCCTTGTCGGAAGAACGCTATCCTACAACCACTGAAATGCATTCCGGATGGCAAAAGTGGAAAACCAAGTTGGTGGATGTATCATCCGCTGCCGACAGACCGGTGCTTTTTACGGAATTTGGCTATCGCAGTATGGACTACACAGCCCATAAACCTTGGTTGGTAGACCAAAATGATATGGCCGTAAACCTCAAAGCCCAAGCTGAAGCCACCCAAGTTATTTTCGATGAATTTTGGAAGGAAGAATGGTTTGCGGGAGGCTTTGTTTGGAAGTGGTTCATCGATCACGGAGACGTTGGAGGCGAGAAAGACAATCGTTTTACCCCACAAAATAAGCCCGCAGAAAAAGTTATCCGTAATTTTTATGGGAGTTTGTAGACCAAGGTCTTGAATACCCAATAAAAAACGGTGAAACACCAGGTACTACTTCTTGTTTTGGTGTTGTGCTTCGGCATAAAATCATCCTTTGCCCAATCGGGAAGGGTCCAAAGCGTTCGTATTCAAGGCAACGAAAAAACCAAAACCAGTTTTCTAAAAAAAGTGCTTTCGGTGCAAGCAGGGCAACCGCTGGACACCATGGCTTTGGACGAAGACATTTATCGCTTGAAACGCCTGCCGTCCATTGCCCATGCCTATTATGAGGTGAAACCGGTCGCAGAGAATACCTATCACGTGGTGTATGGGGTAGAAGAGAACTTCACCTTGATTCCCTTTGCCAACGTGTATACCTCCAATAATGATGAGTTTGCTTTCCGCATTGGCCTTCAAGAGTTCAATTTGTTTGGGCAAAACGTCACCATGGGGGCCTTTTATCAGCAAGATGTGTTCGGTTCGTTCGGAGCGAATATTAGGGCACCCTATCTCTTTGGAAGACGATGGGGATTGGCCTTGAATTACCAAGACCTGACTACCCAAGAGCCGGTTTTTTTGGAAGCAGGGGCGGCACAATATCGCTACAATAACGAATCCATTGAACTGTTGGGATTGTATCAATTGAATTTTAGGAATCGATTGGAATTTGGATTGAACCTGTTCACAGAAGATTATCAATACGTCTCTGGGGAGACGGACCCCGCAGTCCCACAAGCCCTGAAGGTTGACAAGCACCTGTTCAAATTGATTTATGATTATGACGGCCTGCGGTATTTCTATCATTATTTGGAAGGGTTTCGCAGCGTTTTGAACCTCCAATACGTAGGAAGTACTGATACCCAACTCCCTGAGTTTTGGATTGGCTTTAATGACTTTTCCTATTTCAAAAGGGTAGGAAAGCGCGGCAATTGGGCCTCCCGTTTACGTTTGGGCCTCTCAAGCAATATTGATACACCCTTTGCTCCCTTTGCGGTGGATAACAACCTGAACATTCGTGGAGTGGGGAATACCATCGACCGTGGTACGGCAGCTATAGTGCTCAACACTGAATTTCGCTATACCCTTTATGAAAAAGACTGGTTCGTGCTCCAAAGCAATGTATTTGTGGATGGCGGTTCGTGGCGTAATCCTGGAGGAGATTTTGGTGATTTCGGAGATTCCCAAAACTTGAGGATATATCCAGGAGTAGGTTTACGCTTTATTCACAAACGTATTTTCAATGCTATCTTCAGAATTGATTATGGCCATGGCATTACCGAAAGTCCCGCTCGTGGGGTCGTTTTTGGTATTGGCCAGTACTTTTGAGCCTTAGGTTAAAATGTTTTTCCGGTAGTATTGGTAAAGTTCTTCCGGACCAGCACCCAGATGGTTCTTTAAGTGAATCATCGCAAAATGGAACTGTACTTTCAACCATCCTTTTTCGCGATACTTACGTGCCGAGGTTACTACATGGTGCGGTAAAATCGTAAAAGGGTTTTCTGCATACAGCCGGGTGATGAACTCGGTGTCTTCATAAATGCGATATGATTCGTTAAATCCTCCGGAGGCGGAAAAAGTATTTTTCTCGATAAACAAGGATTGGTCGCCTCCACGACAAAGCGTATGATTGATACGGGACAACCAAGCAAAAAAACGAAGGATAGGGTTCTGGGTGTCGAATTGCATCCGAAAACAACCAGCAACACTTTTATCCTCGATGGCATCCAAGATGTAGATGTCAAAGTTTTGGGGCGGATAGGTGTCCGCGTGGAGGAAATATAAGATAGCTCCCTTGGCATGTTTGGTACCAGCGTTCATTTGTTTGGCCCGTCCTTTTTCGGAAAAAACAACTTTTACATCATGTGAATCCAAAATGTGAAGGGTACCGTCCGTGCTGCCCCCATCGACACAAATGACCTCCAAAATGTTCCCTTGTTGACTTTCGGCGACTTTTAAATAATCCAAAAGAGCACCAATGCCTTGGACTTCGTTCCAAACGGGAATGATTATGCTGATTTGCGGAGTTTTACTTTTCATTCAGGCGCCAATCATAGTCCATAAATGAGATTTTCGCCGCCTTGCCCAAAGGATTTTCGACAAATTGGTTCACATAACTTCTCAAACTCCCATTTTCCGTAAAATCTGGCCTGTACCACTTGAAAATTTGGGAAAGCTCCGCATTATCTCCTTCAAAACGATTTCTTTTGTGGTCATTGACGAAGTCTACCGAAGCCTTGTCCAGAAGCCGTTCCAAGTTATCCGGAGTAAATGCTTGGTTTAGCAGTTTTGGACAAGAGTACGAGGCGCAATTAATCGCAAAATGGATTCTGGGTTCGTCCATCTTGCGAAGGATTTTATGCTCAATATCGTTCAGTGAGGTGGTTTTATCACCAAGGGCAATCCATTTTCGTTTCCACCGATTGGGAATTTCCTTGATGCTTTGAATGGGATAGTGGTCCAACACCAATGCCACCGTGGCTGCGTTGTATAAATTGATGTAAAAGGCCAAAGTCTCGTCTCTGCTCCAATCGGTGTCGGGGACAGTTTGGGCCAGCAAATCCATGTAATCTTGTAGTTGTTCCCTTTCGGTAAGGAAACCTTTATAATCCACATTTCCGGCATCGTCCACGTAGGTTTGCAGAAGCTTGGTCCAGCTTGAGTGATTGGGCTTATTGGCGAACAATGCACCATAAAAACCCACCGTCAACACCAGAAAAAAGAATATGGTTTTCCCGTTCAACACGCAATTTTTAAGAATAGTCCCGAAATCGTTCAGAACCTTTCAGACAATTCTGAAAAAATCAGCAGCACCCACCGCCATTATAATGCCAAGTACTTGGGCTCACATGAATTTGGTCCGAGGCTTTGCCCAGAGCAGCAGCGGTTTTGTCGCAAACCGCTAAGGGTTGGTTCTGTAGCAATACATGGCCCAAACCATCATCAAAATACTCCTCATCTCCATAGTAAATCGCGGTTTTTCCGGTAAACACACATGGGCCATCTGAAGGCATAGGGTCTTTTATAGCTGCAATCTCAATCGATTCAATATGAATGAGCTCATCGGTTGGGAAATGATTCGGGGTCAACACCCGATATGATTTCCGTGCACGGATTTCAATCGTTCCGAAACCAGCATCCGTCAATACCTTAACGTAATCTTTGATTGGAATACTTCCGCTCAGGCAAAGGGCGCGAAGGCGGTCGTCGTTACGCAGTTCATCATTCATGGGCTGCTCACAAGTAGGGTCGCTCATCACCAAACGCCCGTTTGGCTTTAGCACCCGATACATTTCGGCAACTGCTTTTTGCAAGTCTTCCATCTTGAAGATGTTAAAAAGACAGTTTTGAGCGGCAACATCAATGGTTTCGTCTTCGATGGGCAATTCCAAAGCGTTTCCTTTGACCAGTTTAACGTACTCGCTTTTGAACCAGTCGTTTTCCTCTTCCGCGATTTTAAAGTTGTTTCGAGAGGCCTCCAACATTTCGTCTACAGAATCCACACCAATTACACCTTCAGGCTGACGAGAGAAATATGAAAATTGCAACAATTCCATTCCGCCACCTACACCTACATAAAGCACTTTCGGGTCGTTGACCAAATCTTGTGCGGAAACGGTACTCCCACAGCCGTAGTTCATCTCTTGCATGATTTTGGGTATGGAGAGTCCAGGAAACTGCCAAATGGGGTTCGTGGTACAACACAATCCAACATCAGGGGTAATCGCAGCTTCTTTATACAAATCTTGCGTTGCGTCTAAATAACTCATATTTCGTTTATTAATTCTTTGAACAATTGTATCATTTTTGGTTCAGTCGTGGCGGCTATTTCTATAATTTCATTGATATCGATAGGTTGCAGATTGTCCGGGTCACATTCATCGGTCAAAACGGAAACGGCTACAATGGGCAATTCCAAATGATTGGCAACTATGACTTCGGGTACAGTGCTCATACCGACGGCATCGGCACCCAATATTTTCAACATGCGGTATTCAGCTTTGGTTTCCAATTGTGGACCAACCACGGAAACATACACCCCTTTTTGCAAGGAAATTGAGTTTCTTTCGGCAATGGCCTCAATCTTCTTACGCATGTCAACATCGTAAGGTTCGCTCATGTCCACAAATCGATTGCCGAATTCCACCACATTTTTAAAGGCCAAGGGGGAGCCCCCTTGCATATTGATATGGTCTTCAATCAGCATGATGTCCCCTTTTTTAAAGGATAGGTTGATGGCCCCTGCTGCGTTGGAAACAAACAATTTTTTGATGCCCAAGGCATGCATGACCCGAATGGGATAGGTCACATCGAGAAAATCGTAGCCTTCGTAGAGGTGGAAACGCCCTTGCATTACCACGACTTTTTTGCCCGAAATGGTCCCATAAATAAGCTTGCCCGAATGAAACTCTACCGTGGCTAGTGGAAAATAGGGAATATGATTGTAGTGGGCCTCTACGGCATCTTCAATTTCTTCTGTGAGCTTGCCCAGGCCAGTACCCAAAACAATTCCGATTTCAGGCTGGTCAAAGCCTCTTTTGTGAAGATATTCTACCGATTCGTCAACCTGTTTTTTTGTCATTCGTTTAGGTGTGTTAAAAAGGGTTTAAAGACTGCAATGTCTTTAATATCTTCATAATAATCAACATCATTTTTTTCTTCCAAAAGAAAATATGTGGATTCTTTCAAATCGGCTAAGGAATCTTTCAATACGCTTGTAGTACCCCATTGCTTGTTTTCGAACAGCGCTTGGTGCATTCTTGAAAGTCCCAATGCATAATACCCACCATCTTCTGCTGGGCCCAGCACAACTTCGTTCGTCTCAAGGGCATCAAACGCAGCCTCCAAATCTTTTGTGCTGAGGTCATACATATCGCTACCGATGATGAGGATATGCTCGTAACCTTCTGTAAAGCCTTCCGCGAAAGCGTTCTGCATGCGCTGGCCCAAATCCTCGCCTACTTGTTGTTTTTTTTCAAAAGTATTTAAGGACCAAAGGTCATCATTTGCAATTTCTTCGGAGTAATACACCTGTTTGGAAGCATCTAAAGATGCGGTAATGCTTCGCGTATGCTCTAAAAGAAAAACATACACATCAAGTGCCGCTTGGTCCCCTATTGTAGCGGCCAAACGCGTCTTGCACTTCCCCAACTGGGGGTTACGTGTGAATATTAAGAGCAGTCTTTTGGATTTGGGGTTTGTTTTCAATCCCATTGCATTTACCGGGTATTGGTCATGAAGATTTTGATAAACTTACTCAAAAGATTAATTTTTATTCCTGGAAAATCCCTTTTTGGGAAAAAGCATCTTTTAAATTTCAAGATAATGTCACAACCTGTTCAATCCCATTCGTTTTTTTCATATCGGACTGCAAACCTTTGGTTGATTTTTTGGCTTTGTGCAGTACAGTGTCTTTTTTTGGGCTGTCAAAACAAGAAAACGAAAACTTTGGAGGTCATGGAAGAGCATCAAGCTTGGCATGAAGAACCCTATCGTCCGCAGTACCATTTTACGCCTCAGCAAAATTGGATGAACGACCCCAATGGGTTGGTATTTTATAAAGGATGGTACCATTTGTTTTATCAATACTATCCTGATGATACCGTTTGGGGCCCGATGCATTGGGGGCATGCGCGCAGCAAGGATATGATGCATTGGGAGCATTTGCCCATTGCACTTTACCCAGATGAATTGGGGTTGATTTTTTCGGGAAGCGCCGTGATTGACACCCAAAATACTTCAGGATTTGGCTCTACTCAAAATCCAGCCATGGTTGCCATGTACACCTACCACCTTATGGAAGGCGAAAAGGCGGGACGGGACGATTTCCAAACCCAAGGGATTGCCTACAGTTTGGATGAAGGGGCTACTTGGACCAAATACGAAGGAAATCCAGTGATTCCAAACGACGGAATCAAAGATTTTAGGGACCCCAAGGTGTTTTGGCACGAGCCTACAAAAATGTGGGTCATGGCCTTGGTTGCGGGAGATCACGTGAAGTTTTATGAGTCCCCCAACCTGAAGGAATGGTCCCATATGAGCGATTTTGGAAAAGAAGTTGGCGCCCACGGTGGCGTTTGGGAGTGCCCGGACCTCTTTCCATTGACCGATGCGAAGAGCGGCGAACGAAAATGGGCCTTGTTGGTGAGCATCAATCCAGGAGCGCCGAACGGTGGTAGCGGGACCCAATATTTTATTGGGGATTTTGATGGAAAAGAATTTGTTTCGGCACAAACGGAATCAAAATGGCTTGACTATGGCACCGATAACTATGCAGGAGTTACTTACAACAATCTTCCCGAAGCAGAACGCATATTCATCGGCTGGATGAGCAATTGGGATTATGCACGAGATACGCCTACTGAAAGCTGGCGCAGTGCGATGACCCTTCCTCGAAAACTGTTTCTCGAAAAAGATGGAGAGGATTACTGGCTTAAAAACTTGCCTTTGGCTTCAGTTGAATCTTTGGTTGCCGAGAGGGATGCTACTTCCCAATCCATTCAACCGAAGGATAGTCTAACGCTCAGTGGAAAGGATTGTAATCAAAGTTTGGTACGGTTTCAGACGGCATCCCAAAACTTTCGTTTGGTGTTTTCCAATGCGGAAAAGAATTTTTTGATTTTGGAAATGGATGCCGCCAAAAGACAGTTCATGCTAGACCGAAGGGCTTCGGGGAAAATAGGGTTTCATCCAGAGTTTGGAAACAAAGAACATATAATGCCGGTACGATTGCCAAAAGGGCAAGTGTATGATGTTTCTTTATACCTGGACAAAAGTTCCATAGAGGTGTTTATTGATGGAGGCAAATACACTATGACCCAACAGATTTTTCCCGACGCGGAGTATGACCAACTTGAAATACATAATTTGGATAGGGTTTCCGCTATATCGGATTTTGGGGTTTATCCCATATCATCCGTTTGGATTGATGCCAAAGAAAAAAGGCCAGTTGAAAACTGACCTCTTTTACGATTGAGAATGTAGATGAGACCCTTTCGGGAATTGAGCTTACTGTTGCAGTATCCCCTATCGATTAGTAGAGATAGTGATACAGACTGCTAATAAGGGAGCAGATGGACCCTGTGATAACGAGATACCAAAACAAGTATCCCATTTTTTCTTCAATAGCGTTCATGATGCGTACAGTGTTTGTTTTGGTTGTGATTTTATAGTGAACCTAAAGTAGCAAAAACCGAAAGGCGAGAGGAGGGGTTTCTTATTTCTGGAAGCAAAGATCTTGTGATTGGTATAAAAAGCGTGATAATTGGAAATTGAAAAATCAGGGGTTGAACCCGAAGAAATTCCCCTGTACCTTTGGAACATACAAAACAGCATGGATTATACTAAAATCGACCAGTATATCGCGGCCCGAATGCGCAATTGGGGAGAACCGGCCGTACGGATATCTTTCGCGATTATCTTTTTTTGGTTTGGGATTTTAAAACCGCTTGGGAAGTCATCAGCCGAAGGCCTGTTGAAAGCAACCGTGGCCTGGTTGCCTTTTGGAACACCCGAACTTTGGTTGATAGTAATCGGCTATTGGGAAATGGTGATTGGCATTGCTTTTTTGTTCAGAAAAACCACGCGATTGGCCATTGCGCTGCTATTCTTGCAAATGATAGGGACTTTTATGCCACTGGTATTTTTGCCTGAAATCACCTTTCAAGGGGGAAATTATCTGCTACCCACTTTAGAAGGGCAATACATCATCAAAAACGTAATGATTATTTCCGCAGCGTTGGTGTTAGGAGGATACTTTTACCGAAAGAAATCGAAAAAATAAAGGGGAACTATACCAAAGGTGTTCCTTTGAGACGCTTCTCTATTTTCTTCTTTTTGACGGTGAGACTCTTCATAAGGTCCATTAATTTCGAGTCCTTCGTCTTTTTATAGATTTCGTTGATGGATAGAATCAATTGCTTTGCCTCTCTCGATGCTTTCACCCTATCACTGGTAGACATGTGACTGAGGGTCCTGTTTTGAAACTCTTCTGCCTGGGCTAATAACTCTTTGGTCATTTTTTATTTAAAATTAATCTCAATTGGGTAAATATAAACCTTAGTTTCATATATAAAAGTTATTCTACTATTCATTTTTCATATTTATGAAAATGTTAAGAATTCGTAGGAGGATTCCCTATAATTTTTTTGGTTTGTTGGCTGAAAAGAGTCATCTATCAACTCAAAAAGGGGGTAAGTGAATTGCTTCAATAACGAAAACCAATAGTTCAGTTAATTGGCGAGTAAATAACCAAAGTAATTCCAAATCCCCATGATATCAATACCAAAAACCCTCCTCAAAAACCGTCTACTCCCCATTGGTTTTGTTTTAATGATAATACTTTCTTCCTGTGGAAGTGATGACGGCCCCGTAAACGACTCTAGTATTATCGGGGTTTGGCAGTTTTCCTCCATTTTGGTTGATGGGGAAGAAGCTGAGGTCTCAGATTGTACCTATCAAGACACAGTTGAGTTCAAATCCGATAACACCTATATTGAAACGGTGTACGTCACTCCAGACCCAAATGTAACGACCTGCATCACGGATGATGACTTAGTATCTTCGGGTACTTGGTCCATCCCTTCTGCAGGAAGGTTAAGTGTTACTTTTACCTTTGGTGGAGAGTCTTTTACACAAATAGCGGATTACAGTATATCTGGAAATAAGCTTTCAATTTCTTTTGATACAAACGGTTCAGATTACACAAACACTTATACCCGTATTTAGGGCAACAACTCCTAGCCTTATTTTGATAGAAAGACCGGTAGCATTGCTGGGTTTTTGAACTGTTCTAATTTTAAACCAATGATTTTTTCCTATGACACGAGAAGCTTTTAAAGCAAACTTGAAAGAATATTTAATAAATATTCTGAATCAATATGCGAAGCTTGCTAAAGAGGATGAGATTAGGGCTTTTAAAATCATGTTTTATGGTAATATCCAGATATGTTTTTTAACGAATCAAACCAGCGAATATGATTTGGAAAACAATGGGTCAGCAATTGGGTGGAAACTGCTCAACTTCGAATACGATAAACCAACAGATTTACATACTTTTTTTAAAGGAAACAAACCTGATGTTTTTGATGCTCCAGGAGAATCTTTCGGAAGTGGTTACAGGAAAATTGCAGCTGAAGTTTTACACGAAACGGATTTGGTTGAGGCTTTTGTACAATTTAAATTGTCTTCTGATTTTGAGTATTTGATATACAATGAGTTTAATCAACCGGATTGTTATAATTTCTACACGAGGTCGTATCGCGAGAGCAAAATTCCAATGTTCACAAAAGAAACATTCAAAGAGCGTTTAAAAAACTACCTAATTGAAGAATTACAAAAATTTGCTAACAACATTAAGGAAACAGAATTCTCCGCATTTGATTTAAGCATTTTCCCTTGGTATGGATACATTTATTTCTCCTTTATAACAAAAGAAAGTAGTGATAGAGTAGATTGCTATGCCGAAAACTGGAATTTCTTTAATTTCAATGACTATCAGTTTACTGCACCAGAATACATACAAGATTTGTCACATTGGATGCAGAGAACCGATTTTGATATATTCAATACAGAGAATGAAACAGTAGAAGGAGAAGGTTATTTTAAAATTTGCGGAGAACTATTGCATGACCAAAATGTACTTGAAGCATTCGAGCTATACAAAAAGTCCCCACATTTTGAATTTTATGTATTTAACAATGACGAACCCACTCGGGACGACAGTACTAACTACTATTTAAAGGTTATTTCGAATACTTAAATTGATATCTTTGATAAGAAGATATGAAACCCGGCAAAATGCCGGGTTTTTTTATGCGCCTCCGTTTTTTGGTGATTTTTTGAAAAAACCTTAAAAAGAGGTTAAGATATTGATTTTCAGAATTTTGAACTTAAAAGTATCAATTGTTGTAACCCATTTGTAACCCCATATTTTCTTCGCTGTAACCCCTTTGTAACCACAACTTTTTGGGAATGAGGTAGGTAGCGCCCATAGTTTTGCCCCAGATTAAAAAACGAACAAAAAACAATTACATCAAAAACAACAACAATCATGACAACAATGCAACAATCATCAAAACAAGTAAATCGCCAAAATTTGGAAAAAAGGGTAAAAGACATGTACACTAAGGTAGCCTTGCACCCTGAAGAGGAGTATCACTTTGAAATGGGCCGGGCCCTTGCAGAGCGTTTGGGGTATCCTTCCCAAGCATTGGACAACATTCCTCAAGAGGCCATCGCTTCTTTTGCGGGAGTAGGCTACTATTTTGACTTTGCCCAACTGCAACTTGGAGAATCCGTAGTGGATTTGGGCAGTGGTTCAGGAATGGATGCTTTTTTTGCTGCCAATCAAGTTGGGGAAACCGGAGAGGTCATCGGTCTGGACATGACCGTCGAACAACTTCAAAAGGCCGATACGTTGGCCAAAGCCAATCAGTTTAGTCAAACTATGTTCCGCGAAAGCTACATTGAAGAATTGCCCATTGTATCGAACAGCGTCGATGCCGTCATCAGCAATGGAGTTATCAACCTATCCAGCGAAAAGGAAAAAGTGTTTCAAGAAGCGGCGCGCGTGCTCAAAAAAGGTGGTCGTTTGGTCTTATCCGATATCGTAACCACGGTAAAACTTCCCGAAAACATTAGTTGTAATGCTACGCTTTGGGCCGCTTGCATCGGCGGGGCCATGCAAGTGGACGAATACAAGCAACTCATTGAAGCATCCGGACTAAAAATCAAGGCGATAAAGGACAATCCCTACGCCTTTATTTCGGACAGTGCTCAGGGCGCTACTACCAAATTCGGCATCAAAAGCATCTCAATTATCGCTTTGAAGGCGTAATCAACAAAGCATCAATCAAAGAAATCATTCATTAAATCATATCAATTAAAAACAACAAAAATGTCAAACACACAAAAATTAGTCATCACTTTATCCGTCAACGCCAATGACGACGTTTCAACCGTAGCCTTTACCGTGGCGAATGCCGCGCTATCAAAAGGCATGCAAGTAGGCATGTTCTTGACCTCTGATGGGGTAGAACTCAGCAAAGATGGGGCCTGCGAGTACACGCATGTGCAACCTTTTAAAAAGTTGGCCGAGCTTATAGAAGCCTTCACGACCAACGAAGGCGTGGTTTGGGCCTGTGCGCCTTGTTTTAACCACCGCGGCCTCAAGGCTGAAGAAACCGTAGCGGGTACCACCGTAGTAGGTGCTGGTCCGATGCTCGAATGGGTTGCCGAAGGGGCACAAACCTTATCATTCTAAAAGGTAATCGTTATGAGCAATTTCAGAAAAATAGCATTTGTAATTCTGTTTGCGGTGTTTTCGTTCAGTGGATTTTCGCAAGAGAAAGAAGAAAACAAAACCTTGCATCACGTCTTGTTGATTCAATGGTCAGAAGGAAATGATACCGCCATCAAAGACCAAGTTTTGGGTTTGTTTCAGGGCTTACCAGCAAAAGTGCAGGGTTTGGAAAGTTTCACTATCAAAAAGGTAGAAAAATCTTCTGGCGGATTTCACGACACCTTGCGCTTTGAATTCACCTCAGTGGCGGCTTTGGAAGCCTATGATGTGCACCCGGACCATGAAAAAGTGAAACAACTCGCTCCGAGTATCATAAGCGGATTCGCGGAATACGATTACTGGGATTGATTGTTGAGCTGCCTCCGGCGCGCGCCATAGGCGGGTAAGCCGGAGGTTTTTCTTTTGAACTATGAAAAATCTCATTTATCTCGATGCCCATGCCACTACGCCTGTGGCGCCTGAAGTACTAGCGGCGATGTTGCCCTATTTTACGGAACACTACGGCAATGGCAACCACAAAGCAGGTTGGAAAACCACTGAGGCTTTAGAACATTCAAGGGTTCAGATTTCACAATTGCTTGGGGCAAGACCTTCTGAAATCACGTTTACCTCCGGAGCGACTGAAGCCATAAATCTTGCTTTGTTGGGGTTGGCGAATGCCAATTCGGGGCGAAACCACATCGTGACCCAGTGTACCGAGCATATGGCCGTGTTGCAATGTGTAGAGCAGCTTAAAAGCAAAGGTTTTGAGGTTACTCTTTTGGACGTTGATGAGGTGGGCCGCATTCGTCTGGAAGATTTGGAAGCGGCCGTAACCGAAAATACTTTGGTAGTGGCCATGAAGTTGGCCAATAATGAAATCGGAACAGTCCAGCCTATTGAAGCTATTGGTGAAGTTTGCCATAAAAAAGGTGCGAAGTTCTTTTGTGACATCACCCAAGCGGTGGGTTGGTACCCGTTAAATCTACGACAAAGCAAAATTGATTTGGCAGCCCTTTCGGCCCATAAGTTTTATGGTCCGCGTGGGGTGGGTGCCTTGTATGTGCGCAAGACCCAACCCAGAACAGTTCTTCAACCGCTACAATTTGGTGGTGGGCAGGAAAACGCCTTGCGACCGGGCACGCACAACATTCCTGGGATTGTAGGTATGGGTGAGGCCAGCGCACAAATGCAAGCTAAAGGTGAAGCGATTTTTACCCGCATTCAAAACTTGCGAGATCAACTTCAAAACCGCTTGTTTGAAGCCATTCCGGGGATACAGTTGAATGGATGTCCCCAAGCACGCCACCTGGGCAATTTGAACGTTTCGCTGCCCGGTATTTCAGGTGAGGAATTGAAAGAACGCATGCCAAACGTGATTTTCTCCACCAGTTCGGCCTGTTCGAGTGCTTCGGCCAAACCTTCACATGTAATTTCGGCCAT
>JBCBCH010000006.1:0-21886 GCA_038530835.1 Bacteroidota bacterium
AGGGCATGTTGCCAAGGCTGTTGGAATGACCAAAATAGCAGAACAAACCGGAATGAGTAGACCAAGCCTCTACAAAGCACTGGCCAAGGATGCAAAACCACAATTTGGAACGATACTGAAAGTACTTAAAGCCATTGGTGGAAGGATAAGCGTACAACCCATTTCGGCGTAAAGAATAATATCAAGCCATAGGTGGAACACAAAATATTGTCATTTGCTCTTCCCTAAATTCCCGGTAATAAAGACAATCACGGCCGGCAGCACCCACCCCATATGAAACTCCACTAAGGGAATCCAATTGAAATAGGTTTGGGTGATTTCACCAAATCCCAAAGTGTTCATGAAATCGGGTATGCTGAATAGCAAGGTGGTAAATACCACCGAGCGAAAAACCTTTGGTGTTGCATAGTTTTCGGGTGCAATGTTCAGCAAAATCAGTACGATGGTAACGGGATAAATAAACATCAAGGCAGGTAGTGCTACCTTAATGATATACCCCACATTAAACTGCCCCATCAAAACCCCCAAAACACAACCCAAAATCGCAGTGATTAAATATGCAGTATGGGAATCCTGAAAACGACCTTTTACAAAATCGGCCGTACCCGTAACGATGCCTACGGCAGTTGTAAAACAAGCGATACTCACCAAAATGGTTAAAAAGGCATTGGCAATATTTCCCAATGTGCTCAAACTAATGCTTTGCAACAACTGGGTCCGGGAAATGTCGGCATCAAAAACATTTTGATGTAAAGCTCCTGTGTAAATCAAACCGCCATATACCAAAAACAAACCGAGCCCTGCGAGCATTCCAGCTTGTGCGATGGTTTGTTTCTTATTAGCATAGCCAACATTGGGATGTTTCAGGTTCAACGAGATAATAATAACCCCACCAACCACTACTGAGCCGATAGCATCAAAAGTCTGGTAACCTTCCAAAATAGCATGGGTAAATGGGTTGGGAAAAGACGAAGTGCCATGTGGTGCGCCCAGCGTAATGCCAGCTATGGAAATAATGGAAACCAAAACCAGCACCATAGCCGGGGTCAGAATTTTTCCGATAATGTCTAGAATGCGCGAACGGTTCATCACGAAAATGAAAACCAACAAGAAATATACACCGCTGGTCAACCAAGATGAACTATCAAAAAGTGGTTGTATGGCCATTTCGTGCGTCACGGAAGCGGTTCGTGGCGAAGGCAACGAAATGGAAATGGCATATACCAAATAGCAATAAATGAGACTAAAAGTTGGAGATACTTTCTTGCCAAAGTCAAATAAGGTCCCTTGAAGTTTGGCGTGGGCCAAAATCCCCAAAATAGGAATCAAAACGGCGGAAATTGAAAACCCTAAGGCCACGACCCACCAGAGTTTTCCCGACTTAAAACCCAATTGTGGTGGGAGAATTAAGTTACCGGCTCCAAAAAAAAGTGAGAAAAGCGCGAAACCAACAACCAAACTCCATTTTTTGTTCATATTCTGTTGATAAATTTTTGTTCGCAAATGGGATTGCTGTATCTTTCAATCGTGCTTTTGGACGAATAAAACCAGCATCTTGTCGAATTTGATGCATTTCGTCGAAAAAGTTTAAATCCCGAAAAGTTCATAAAATAAAAAGTTATTAACACACGTTGCTGAATTGTGGCAACGGGCCAAACTAAAACTAAATATTCGAATCAACAAAACCTGTTTTACGACCCCAAATTGTAGAACTGATTACCTAAAAACCGAACTGGATGAAAAAAACCTCTACTCCGCGTGGCTTTAAATTTTCTTCTTTATTCTGCAACATTTTCGGCCATCACTATGTGGTCACCAAAGAAGTAACAGGACATATTAAAGAATACACTTGTTTGCATTGTCAAAAAAAGGTTACTACCGATGTGAATGGCAAACTAGCCTTGCTTACTCCTGAAATGCAAGAAATCAACGAAACCGTTGCCGACATGTATCGCAAAAGAAAAGAGCGCGTCGTTCGAAGCGTTGCCTAACTTTCGCGATTTATCATCATTTGGTGTAAAGTTTATTCCCGGAAATGAAGAAGGTGCCGGAGTTGGTCGCGTGCCCCAAGACCCTCACGGAAATGCCCTTGGTTTTCGGGATTTTTAGTTTTCAGCGCCAAAAGAATTCCAGCCCTGTGCTTGCAAGGGAATTTTCGTATTTGTTCGCGTTACCAAATGCGCCCCTTCCCTGGCTTCGGTCATATGTCCAATAACCGTTAAGTTCGGGTTCGCTTTGATTTTAGGAAAATCGGATTGGTCAATCGTAAACAATAGCTCATAATCCTCCCCTCCACTCAAGGCAATCAAAGTAGAATCCATTTGAAATTCTTCCGCGGCATTGATTACCGTCGGGTCCAAAGGAATCTTTTCTTCAAAAAGATTACAACCTGCGTCACTTTGTTCACAGAGATGTAATACTTCTGAAGAGAGACCATCACTAATATCAATCATGGCAGTGGGTTGCACCTCGAGCTGATCTAGTAATTCAACAATATCTTTACGCGCTTCGGGTTTCAATTGCCGCTCCACGATGTAGGTGTAAGGTTCCAAATCAGGTTGATTGTTCGGGTTGACCTTGAATACTTCTTTTTCACGTTCCAAAACCTGTAATCCCAAATAAGCGCCTCCCAAATCTCCCGAAACGACTAAAAGGTCATTGGGTTTGGCCCCGCTTCGTTTCACAATTTTTGAGGGTTGACTTAAGCCCATAGCGGTAACACTGATCAACATGCCTTTAGTGGATGAGGTGGTATCTCCACCCACCAAATCTACCTTGTACAAATCGCAAGCGGCTTTGACTCCGTCGTAAAATGCCTCCAAGGCATCTAACCCAAAACGATTGGAAACGGCAATACTCATGGTAATCTGAGTAGCATGGACATTCATGGCGTACACGTCAGATAGGTTCACGATAACGGCTTTATAGCCCAAATGTTTCAGTGGCATATAGCTCAAATCAAAATGTACTCCTTCGACCAACATATCGGTCGTGACCACAATTTCATGGGACTTTGGGTCAATTATGGCAGCATCATCACCAATTCCTTTTACAGAGCTTTTATGGCTAAGTTGAAATCCTTGGGTCAAATGTTTTATCAATCCAAATTCACCCAGTTGATCTAAGGTTGGGCGGGCAGGCTTTTTATCTTCTTGCATGTGGCAAAAATAAACAGGATGTCAATAAGTTGTATCTTTAAGAAACTTAACCAGTAGCATGAAATTTCTGAATCTACTTCCCTTGGGAATCACCATTATTTGTTTGGGAATTGGTTGTTCCTCTGATGATAGTCCAGCACCAAGTACCGACAACACACCAAATCCAATCGTAGATGACAATAGTTCTGTAGTGTTGGGCACTGGAGCAGTGAATCTGACCTTTACACCTTGCGAAGGAGGGATGGCATCCATTTACCCCTGTCAAGAGTATGACTTGTTGCTTCAAATGGACTTGGACGCTTTCGGAGCACAATCGGTAAACGACATTTGGGGCTGGACCGATACCACGACCCAAAATGAATATGCTTTATTGGGGCTTGATAACGGCGTTGCCTTTGTTGATATTACTGATATAGAAAGTCCTGTGTATTTGGGAAAATTGCCTACAGCCACAGACCCTAGTTTTTGGCGCGATATAAAGGTGTTTGGCGATTTTGCCTACGTTGTTGCCGAAGCACAAGATCATGGCGTACAGGTTTTTGATTTGAAGCGTTTGCGAAATGTCCAATCCCCACCAGTAGTTTTTGATTCGGATGCGAGATACTCAAGTATTGGCAATGCCCATAAGGTGGTTGTCAATGAGGCCCAAGGATTTGTTTATCCTGTAGGGACAGCGCGGAACGACGCCTTTAACGGGGGGGTACATTTTGTAGATATCCAAAACCCAGCGAATCCATTGGCGGCTGGAGGATATGGTGTTGATGGATACACCCATGATGCTCAAGTGATTACCTATTCTGGCCCCGATACCGACTATACGGGACGGGAGATTCTAGTAGGCTCCAATGAAGACCAAGTTGTTATTGTAGATATCACCGATAAAGCCAATCCTCGTCAAATCGAATCAATACTATACCCCAATATTGGTTATACCCATCAAGGCTGGTTTACAGAAGACCATCGCTTTTTTCTGTTGGGAGATGAAATAGATGAAGTGGATTTTGGTTTCGAATCAAGAACCGTGGTTTTTGATTTTGCTGATTTGGACAACCCGCAACTGCATATGGAATATTTGGGACCTACCAAGGCAATAGATCATAATGGTTACGTTTTGGGAGACCAGTTTTTTCTGGCAAATTATACGGCAGGGGTTCGGGTGTTGGATATTTCCCAAATCGAGAACCAAGTTATGGTTGAAGAAGGCTTTTTTGACACATTTCCAGCGCATGATTTTACAGACTTCAATGGTGTCTGGAGCATATATCCCTTTTTCGAAAGCGGTAAAATTATTGTGAGTGATTCCAGTTCTGGGCTTTTCGTAATCCAAAAGTCCAACTAAGGTGAAGAAAGGAAAACTCACATTGGGACTTGCTTTGATTGTGCTCTTGGGTTGCGATGATGAGGTGAACACCTTTTTCGAAGAACCACCGGTTGCAATAAACTATACGTTGGATTGGGTACAGACTTTCGGAGGTTCTGGTGAGGAAACGGCCCAATCCGTAATTCCCACGAATGATGGAGGTTTTGCAGTTTTGGGCTATGCCAACAGCACCGATGGAGACTTGGCTGGAAAATCCCTTCCGGTAAATGATTATTGGTTGTTAAAGTTTAGTGCTACAGGCGATTTGCAATGGAACAAAACCTATGGAGGGAGCAAGGATGATCGGGGGCAATCCATCATTCAAACAATGGATGGTGGATATGCGGTAGTAGGCTATGCGATGAGCAATGACGGCGACGGAAGCTTGAACCAAGGATTTCATGACAATTGGATATTGCGTTTGGATGTCAACGGGGACATTCTTTGGGAGAAGAGTTTTGGCTTCTCTGGTCACGACCATGCCTACGACATCGTCCAAACTTCTGATGGCGGATTTTTCTTCTCTGGGTTTTTGGATGTGACCTCATCCGGCGGCGAAGGCAATTCCCGAAAAAAGATTACGAGCTATGCCCAACATGGAGTTGGTGAATTCTGGGGTATCAAATTGGATTCAGAAGGTAACTTGCTCTGGCGCAGATACTTTGGAGGCACCAATAACGATAGATCTTTCGGAACCGTTGAGGCCAATGATGGTGGATTGGTAATGATTGGAGCATCCGAAAGTGATGATTTTGACATCTCTAATGCCAAAGGAAGCTATGATGTTTGGATAGTGAAATTATCCGACAAGGGCGATTTGCTTTGGGAAAAATCCTTCGGAGGTTCTGGAATAGACCGCGCTTATGACATCGTCAAAACCAAGGGTGAGGACTATGTAATTGTTGGAGAAACCTTTAGTACAGATGGGGATGTTTTTAAAAATAATGGAGAATCCGATGCTTGGCTCATCAAAGTCTCCGATAACGGGGATTTGATGTGGGAAAGAACCTTTGGTGGTTCGGCTTTTGATGCCGCGAGGGGATTAGCTAGTACGTCAGATGGCGGTTACGTTATTGCCGGAAATAGTAAAAGTGTTGAAGACGCTTTGGCTGGAAATGCCGGTGAAAATGATATTTGGCTCATAAAAACCGACACTAACGGCAATCTACAACATCAAATGGTGATGGGGGGAGAGGGACTGGACTTTGGATTTGATATTCTTCAAGATACCCTTGGAAACCTTATACTAGTTGGAGAAACGGCTAGTACTTCAATCGAAAATATTTCTTCAAAAGGCATGACCGACTTAGTGGTTTTGGGCCTAAAATAAACCCTCTTTCCCTCAGAAAGGACTTTGTTCTATAAATTTTTGTTAAGCTTAAACAAAATGAACAAAGCTTAGGATAAAAAAAGCTTATTTTGACATTAATATATGTAATGTAAGGATGTGAGGTGATAGCCTACGAATACAGTATATTTGTATGCTATTTTGACAAAATCCAGGCAACTATGATAAAGGTTTCCGAGACAGCAAGACAAAAGGTAGTCACACTAATGAGTGAAGAAGGTTTTGATGCCACCACGGACTATGTTCGTGTAGGGGTCAAAAGTGGAGGCTGCAGTGGATTGTCTTATGAATTGAAATTTGATAAACAACCCGACGAAAGCGACAAACTCTTTGAAGATAACCAAGTAAGAATTCTGGTAGACAAAAAGAGTTTCTTGTATTTGGTAGGGACTACTTTGGAATATTCGGGTGGGTTGAACGGCAAAGGATTCGTATTCAACAATCCTAATGCGCAACGTACCTGCGGGTGTGGTGAAAGTTTTTCATTATAAGTGTTGACCAATTTTGGCGCAACGACCAAACAAAAGAACATGGCGTACACAGAAGAAGAATTAAAAAAGGAATTAGAAACCAAAGAATATGAATATGGTTTCTACACCGATATCGAATCAGAGACCTTTCCCAAGGGACTTAGTGAAGAAATCGTAATTGCCATATCCAAAAAGAAGGAAGAACCCGAGTGGATGACGGAGTGGCGTTTGGAAGCCTTCCGTGTTTGGCAGCAAATGGAAGAACCGGAATGGGCCAATGTGACCTATAAAAAGCCAGACTTCCAAGATATCAGCTATTACTCGGCACCCAACAAAAAACCCAAATATGAAAGTTTGGATGAGGTTGACCCTGAGTTGTTGGCCACCTTTGAAAAGCTGGGCATCTCACTGGAGGAGCAAAAAAAGTTGGCAGGCGTAGCCGTGGATATTGTTATGGATTCCGTATCCGTGGCAACCACCTTCAAGAAAACCTTGGCGGAGAAAGGAATTATTTTCTGTTCCATTTCTGAAGCGATTCAAGAGCATCCTGAGTTGGTGAAAAAGCATATCGGCTCAGTGGTGCCGCAGAAAGATAACTTTTACGCTGCCCTAAATTCAGCAGTGTTTTCAGACGGTTCATTCTGTTACATTCCGAAAGGGGTTCGTTGTCCCATGGAACTTTCAACGTATTTTAGAATCAACCAAGCCGGTACGGGTCAGTTCGAGCGGACCTTGGTGATTGCAGATGAAGGGAGCTACGTAAGTTATTTGGAAGGATGCACGGCACCTTCACGTGACGAAAACCAATTGCATGCCGCAGTGGTGGAATTGATTGCACTAGATGATGCTGAAATTAAATACTCTACTGTTCAAAACTGGTTCCCAGGAGATAAGAATGGAAAAGGTGGGGTGTTCAACTTTGTCACCAAACGAGGGTTGTGCGAGAATAATGCGAAAATCTCATGGACCCAAGTCGAAACGGGTTCTGCGGTAACTTGGAAATATCCTTCTTGCGTTTTGAAAGGAGACAATTCGATTGGAGAGTTTTACTCTATCGCTGTTACGAACAACTTTCAGCAAGCGGATACGGGCACCAAAATGGTACACTTGGGCAAAAACACGAAAAGCACCATCATTTCCAAAGGAATTTCCGCAGGACAATCCCAAAATAGCTATCGTGGATTGGTACAAGTGAACAGCCGTGCGGAGAATGCTAGAAACTTTTCGCAATGTGATTCCCTGTTGATGGGGAACCGCTGTGGAGCTCATACCTTCCCATACATCGAAGCAAAAAACAAAACCGCTCAAATAGAGCACGAAGCGACCACCAGCAAAATCGGGGAAGACCAAATCTTTTATTGCAATCAAAGAGGTATTGATACTGAAAAGGCCATTGCATTGATTGTGAATGGTTTCAGCAAGGAAGTATTGAACAAACTCCCCATGGAATTTGCCGTGGAAGCGCAAAAATTATTGGAAATCAGCCTAGAAGGCTCAGTTGGATAAAGTTGTCCTAAGGTCAAAAGGTCTGAATGTTGTAAGGTCGAGCAAAAGAGATGGCGAGGATAAACTCCTTCGAGGAAATTGAGGCATGGAAAAGGTGTCGGGAGTTTACCAAAATATTGTACTCAGTTACAAACAGGAAAGATTTTGACAAGGATTTTGATTTAAAAAGACAAATAAGAAGAGCGACAGTTTCAATTAGTTCAAATATTGCTGAAGGATTTGAACGAAATACGGATAAAGAATTTATACAATTTCTTTATTATGCTAAGGCATCGGCAGGGGAGGTAAAATCTCAATTGTATTTGGCCTATGACTTAGGATACATTAAAGAAGAAATTTTTAAAGACCTTTTTGAGAGAATTACGAACATATCGAAGTTGATATCAGGATTTATAAAGTATTTAAAATAGGTTGAAGGCAATGGAAGTTTTGACTTTCGACTTTCAGACAATAAGACAAGATAATGTTAAAGATAAACGATTTACACGCAAGCGTTGAGGATAAAAAAATCCTGAAAGGCATCAATTTAGAAGTGAAAGCAGGGGAAGTCCATGCGATTATGGGACCAAATGGTTCCGGTAAAAGTACCTTGGCGTCGGTTATTGCGGGGAAGGAAGAATTTGAGGTCAAAAAAGGAAGCCTTTCTTTGGATGGCGAAGATTTGGAAGACCTGTCACCAGAAGAAAGAGCACATATGGGTGTTTTTCTTTCGTTTCAATACCCAGTGGAAATTCCAGGGGTATCGGTAACCAATTTTATGAAGACAGCAATCAATGAATCAAGAAAAGCCAAAGGTTTGGAAGATATGCCGGCCAATCAAATGCTCAAGTTGATTCGCGAAAAGTCTGAGTTATTGGAAATCGACCGCAAATTCTTGTCGCGTTCTTTGAATGAAGGTTTTTCAGGAGGAGAAAAAAAGCGAAACGAGATTTTTCAAATGGCCATGTTGGAACCCAAGTTGGCGATTTTGGATGAAACCGATTCTGGATTGGATATTGATGCCCTTCGCATCGTAGCCAATGGGGTAAACAAGTTGCGTGGCAAGGACAATGCCATTATTGTAATTACCCACTACCAGCGTCTACTGGAATACATTGTACCTGATTTTGTACACGTGTTGCATGATGGGAAAATCGTGAAATCAGGTTCTAAGAACCTTGCCCTTGAGTTGGAAGAAAAGGGATACGATTGGTTAAAGCAGGAAACTGTAGTATAAAGATGTCGTCATTCCTGTGAAAACAGGAATCCATTATGAAAATAATTGTTATGGATAAGATTCCCGCGAAAGCGGGAAGGACAACAAGAAAGAAAAATGGATTTAAAAGATAAATTACTCTCTTCATTTTTGGCCTTCGAAAATAACGTTGACCTGAACAGTCCGGTCCACGATGTGCGCAGCGAAGCCATCAAAAATTTCGAGACCAAGGGGTTCCCTTCCAAAAAAGAGGAGGCCTGGAAATATACTTCGTTGAACGGTCTACAAAAGATTGATTTCAGTGTCTTCCCAAAACAGGAAAGTTCGTTGGAATACAGGGATGTCAAAAAGTATTTTCTTCACGAAATAGACACCTATAAGATTGTTTTTGTGGATGGAGTTTATAGCTCTTATCTCTCTGAAACCACTCACGATGGCGTAGATGTGTGTTTGATGAGTGCCGCCTTGACCAAACCGCAATATCGTCAGGTCATCGACGTCTATTTCAATAAAGTAGCCTCAAAAGACGAATCCTTAACGACTTTGAACACTGCTTTTAGTAGAGAAGGAGCATTCATCTACATTCCAAAGAACAAGGTTCCGAAAAAACCGATTCAAATATTGCATTTGGCGACAGGTAATGAGGCAGCTCTTATGCTGCAACCAAGGAATCTGGTAGTTGCAGAGGAAAATGCCGAGGTTCAGGTCATCGAAAGACATCAAAGCCTTACGGGTAATGAGGTGTTGACCAATTCAGTGACCGAGATTTTTGCTGCCCAAGACGCCATAGTGGATTACTACAAAGTGCAAAACGATTTGGATACCGCATCGTTGATTGATAACACCTATATATCTCAAAAAGATAAAAGCGTAGTGCGTGTGCACACCTTCTCCTTTGGCGGAAAGCTCACGCGAAACAACCTGAATTATTATCAAAATGGGGAGCGAATCGATTCGACCTTAAAGGGCGTAACCATTTTGGGTGACAAACAGCATGTAGACCACCACACCTTGGTGCACCATGCACAGCCCAATTGCGAAAGCCATCAGGACTACAAGGGTATTTTTGGCGATAAATCCACCGGAGTATTCAACGGGAAAATCATTGTAGACAAGATTGCCCAAAAAACAAATGCATTTCAGCAGAACAATAACGTCATCATTAGCGACAAGGCCACGGTAAACACCAAACCGCAGCTTGAGATTTTCGCGGATGATGTGAAATGTTCGCACGGTTGCACCATTGGTCAGTTGGATGAAGACGCGATGTTCTATTTGCAATCTAGAGGTATTCCCAAAAAGGAAGCACGAGCCCTATTGATGTATGCTTTTGCAAATAACGTTTTGGAAAGTGTGCGTATTCCGGAGTTGAAAGCGCGCATCAATACCATAATTGCAAACAAGCTAGGCGTTCGTGTCGGGTTTGAGCTGTAGACCTAGCAGCAAGTTTTTCCAGTAAATACAAAGTTTTAATGTGGCGGGCCCAATTTAGGGTTTGAACCAAGTAGTCAGTATCTTTATACGCAGTTATGATTGCTATGTTGGATGTAGAGAAAATTCGGAAAGACTTTCCGATTTTAAAACGAGAAGTCAACGGGAAACCCTTGATATATTTGGATAATGCGGCTACCTCACAAACCCCGAAGCAGGTTATTGATTGTATCGTGCACTACTATCAAAACTTGAATGCGAACATTCATCGTGGGGTGCATACCTTATCCCAAGAAGCGACCGATGCCTACGAAGCGGCTCGCAAAACCATTCAAACCCATTACAATATTGCCCATTCGCATGAGGTCATCATGACTTCAGGGACAACGCATAGTATCAACCTAGTAGCGAATGGCTTTTCGTCTTTTTTGAAATCAGGGGATGAGATTTTGGTATCGGCCATGGAGCACCATTCCAATATTGTGCCTTGGCAAATGTTGGCGGAACGCACCGGAGCCGTGCTGAAAGTAATTCCCATGAACGAAAATGGGGAATTGGTCATGGAGGCGTATCACGACCTCTTAGGCGACAAGACGAAATTGGTGTTCTGTAACCACGTTTCCAACGCCTTAGGTACGGTGAATCCCATAGCCGAAATTGTACAAGCAGCGCACAAATATGATGCAGCGGTATTGATTGATGGTGCCCAGGCAGCACCCCATATCAAAGTAGACCTGCAAGCCTTGGATGTGGATTTTTACACCATGTCTGCCCATAAGGTTTGTGGCCCAACCGGTATTGGTATGTTGTATGGAAAACAAAAATGGCTGAATGCCTTACCACCTTATCAAGGAGGTGGTGAAATGATTGCTGAGGTCACCTTTGAAAAGACTACCTACGCTGATTTACCTCATAAGTTTGAAGCAGGTACCCCCAACATTTGTGGTGGGATTGCTTTTGGCGCCGCATTGGATTATATGAATGCCATCGGCTTTGAGGCTATCGCCGCTTACGAAGCAGAACTGTTGGCCTATGCCACGGAAAAGTTGCTCGAAATCGAGGGAATGAAAATTTATGGGACGGCAGCTGAAAAGACTTCCGTGATTTCATTCAATATACAAGGGATACACCCGTATGATATCGGAACCATTCTGGACAAGTTGGGCGTTGCCGTACGTACGGGACATCATTGCGCACAACCCATTATGGATTATTACAAAATCCCAGGAACGGTGCGGGCCAGTTTTAGCTTTTACAACACCATGGCCGAAGTAGATGTTTTGGTCGAAAGTGTAAAAAAGGCGCAAAGCATGTTGCAATAAGGCTTCTGTTAGGATTCCCTTAAAAGATTGATTCACAAATTACTGAATCGTATTTTTGAATAAAAACCGGCAATGACCATTACTGAGATACAAGAAGAAATCGTAGATGAGTTTTCTATGTTTGACGACTGGATGCAGCGCTACGAGTACATGATAGAATTGGGCAAGTCCCTTCCATTGATTGAAGAGGCCTACAAAACCGATGACAACATCATTAAAGGATGTCAAAGCAAGGTTTGGGTGCATGCCGAATTGGACGCAGATAAATTGGTCTTTACGGCAGATAGTGATGCTATTATCACCAAGGGCATTATTGCCATTTTGATTCGTGCGTTTAGCAACCAAAAGCCCCAAGACATCATTGATGCAGATACCGATTTTATCGACGATATCGGCCTAAAGGAACATTTGTCCCCAACACGCGCCAATGGATTGGTAAGTATGGTGAAGCAGCTAAAACTGTACGCCATTGCGTATCAAACCCAATTAAATTAAAAGAACATGAGCGAAGAAATTACCATAGATACCCAAGAGCTTGGCGAAAAAATCGTCAAAGTCTTAAAGACCATTTACGACCCTGAAATTCCAGTAGATATTTACGAATTGGGGTTGATTTATGATGTTTTTGTCAATGAAGCAAATGACGTCAAGATTTTAATGACGCTGACCTCGCCCAATTGCCCCGTAGCCGAAACCCTCCCGGTTGAGGTAGAGGAAAAAGTCAAATCCTTGGATTTGGTAAAAGATGCGGAAGTAGAAATCACTTTTGACCCCCCTTGGACCCAAGACTTGATGAGTGAAGAAGCGAAGTTGGAGTTAGGGCTCTTATAATCAAGATAGTCTGTCATTCCGTACGGACACTGAGTCGGTCATTGAGCGGAGTCGAAATGAAGGCGAAGTGTGATGCGGAATCCCTTTAATTTAAAAGATTCCTGCCTGCGCAGGAATGACATCATGGAAAAAGAAATCGTAAACAGAGTAGCAGAAAGCAAACTCATCACCTTTGACCTTGAGGATTTATTCCAACCTGGCGAAAGGGTTGTTTTGGATATATCCCAATGGCTGTACGAAGGTTTGATTTTGCGCGAAAAAGAATTTCGAGCACAGTTAGAGGAATTGGATGGAACCACTTATCAAGACAAATATGTAGCCTTGACCTGTTCTTCTGATGCTATTGTGCCAGGTTGGGCCTTTATGTTGGTCGCCTCCAAACTGGTGCCCTTTGCCAAAAAAGTAGTGCAAGGCGATTTGGAAACCTTGGAGACCGCATTGTACCAAGAAGCTTTGTCTGGTTATGATTTTTCAGATTTTGAAGATAAACCCATTATCATAAAAGGCTGCTCGAGCAAACCTGTACCCCAAAACGCCTACCTTATGGCCATTACCGAAATACAAAAAGTAGCCAAAAGCGTAATGTACGGCGAAGCCTGTTCTGCCGTTCCACTCTTTAAAAGGAAAAAACCTTCTTATAAATAGGCACATGGATTCCGTATCGCACTTCGACTTCGCTCAGTGTCCGTACGGAATCACAACTTGTTATTAATGAGTAAAGAGCTGAATGGTTGCTGAGCGGAGTCGAAGCATAATTCAGCTGGACCGAAATGCCTTCTCACCAATCCGGAGGGGTTTCAGGTTCTAGTTCGCATGAAAACCATAAAAGTAATGTGGACAATAGATTCCGTATCTAGTACGGAATGACACTGAGGCAGTCTTTTTATTCTGTCATTCCTGAGACCGCGAGCCGCCCTAGCTTTAACGGTGGCGCAAAGCAGGAATCCATAGGGTTATCCTAGATTCCGTATCCCCGCCTGACCGGCGGGCAGGCAGTACGGAATGACATTTCGGTAGTTTATTGAATAAGTTGGTCAACCTGAACTTGATTCAGGTTCTTTTGCATATAGTCATTCCTTCGACCCAGTGCCGCCTTAGCTTTAGCGGTGGCGCAAAGCAGGAATCCACAATCAGCATCATAGATTCCGTATCCCCCCAGACCGGCGGGCAGGCAGTACGGAATAACATCTTCTATTTTTCAGTAATAGCTATGGCCCTGGCCTGTCCGGCACCTAAGTAGGTAGGCTCACCATTTTTCCAAACCACCGCTTGACCGCCTATGGACCCTGCGACATAAATGTCATCTCGAAATACGGTAACATCATAAGCAAAACTGAAGGGGTCATTGGATAAAAAAGAAAAGATTCCATTCTTCCAAATAATGGCTTTAAAGAAGCCATTGTCATTAACATATCCTACGATATAATAGTTTCCCTTGTCATCAGCAACAACTCCGGTGATTTGTACGACACCCAATCCATCAGGAAGGGGTAAAGAATTTAGCTCCCTGTTAATCCAAATTACAGGTTGACCTGATGTATCAAATGAACTTACTTCTCCTACAATATATTCAGTTGTGTTATTCGCTATGGCAATATCTCGTGCTCTACCGGATATATTTCCTGCCAGCGGTAAGGAAAATGCAGTGCCGTTTACCCAAATAGAGGGGGTGAATGTATTTCTTCCCACGATAAAAGTTGTTCCATTTGCATTGGTAAACGCACTGAATTCCGAATTGGTATCACCCAAAAAAGCAATAGGTAGAGATTGCGACTCATTTCCTTGCCAAAGTGCGCCCCTTTGTATACCATTCAACACAGCATTTCCGAGTATACTAATGTCATCATCCTCAATTAATATATCACTTGACAATGACCTTGAAAACAAATCCAAATCTATTTGCAAGGGTTGTCCGTTTTTCCAAGTGCGCATTTGACTGTTTAAAGTATTAGCCCCCTTCGTTCCTAAAACATAAACATTATTATTCTCAATTTGAATTCCATTAAGTAGGAAAGAATTAAAGGAGAAGTCTATTGATTCTAGTAGGATATTGTTCTTCCAAACTCTGGAACCTACGACATACATGTCGAAATCGAAAACCGAAAACGCTTCATTTGTGAAAACCTGAACACCTCCAGCTTTTAACTCTATCTCCCTGTCTCGCGCACCTTCGGGTACCACTACTACAATTTGTGTTGAAGAAACCGAAACCACTTGCGCTTCAACATTGCCAAAAAACACTTGAATGTCTGGAAGAATTTGGCTAAACCCCGTACCTGTGAGCGTCACTTGTTCTCCCACAAAGCCAGATTTAGGAGAAAAATTTTCAATAGTAGGTAAGATTAACCCAAACGCTTCATCCGTAAATGCTTGCCCGCCCTCAGCCTTTACTTGTATCTTTTCCTCTTCAGCACCTTCGGGCACTATCACTACAATTTTGGTGGATGAGGCTGAAACGACTTGTGCTTCCACATCGCCAAAAAACACTTGTATACCAATGGGGAGTTGACCAAAACCAGTACCTAAAATCGTTATTTGTTCTCCTGCAAAAGCCGATTGGGGGCTAAAACTTTCTATGCTGGGTGGTAAGGTTTGGGTAGGGATGGGTGCCTGTATTTCTGTAGTAGGGGTTTCCTCAGGGGTACACCCTAAATATGCAAAACTGATAAAAACCAAAAATAGAGCTGCTCGCGTAGCGTTTTTCATGACAATGTCTTTTCGAAATAGGCTGCAAATAAACAGGCGTGGGGGTTTGCTGGGCCAGTGAATATATCGATACAGCGTGTGACTTGATGAATGGGTGGTTTTGGGCAACGCGCTCAATTTATTTGGTGATGGATTCCGTATCGCACTTCGACTTCGCTCAGTGTCCGTACGGAATGACTACCTGCTTATAATGGGTAGTAGCTGAATGGTTGCTGAGCGGAGTCGAAGCATAATTCAGCATGACTGAACTGCTTGCCCTCCAATCCGGAGGGGTTTCAGGTTCTAATTCCAATGAAAACCCTAAAAATGATGTAGATAATAGATTCCGTATCGCACTTCGCCTTCATTTCGACTATGCTTACGCTAAAGCTTCAGCTATACATGTCCGCTCAATGACCGTCTCAGTGTGCGTACGGAATGACAACCTGTTTTTAATGGCTAAAGAGCTGAATGGTTGCTGAGCGTCTATCTTCCGAAGTCTTGTACGAAGGAAAGGGAGTCGAAGCATAATTCAGCGGGACAGAACTGTTTACCTGCTAACCCGGACGAGATTTAAGTTCTTTTTCAACTTCGTAAGAAACGACATTCAGAAAGAAGTGACATTTTTTACCTTTGGGGTCTAAACAGTAAACTCCATACTATGAAACGACTCCTTTTAATGCTTTCCTTCGTCGGTTTGGCTACTAGCCTACAAGCACAAACGGCTGAAGAAATCAAGGCCGAAATGGCCCCTAAAAAAGATTCCATCGCTGCCATTCAAGGACGGGTTGATGCCCTGCAAGCCCAGTTGGATGCCCTCCCAGGTTGGAAAATTGGTGCTTTTGGTACCATTGGTGGTACAATTTCTAGATTTGAAAATTGGTTTGCACAGGGTATCCCGAACAACTCCTCAGGGAATATTGGTTTTACCGTGAACGCGTTTGCCAACCTGCAAGAAGAAAAATTCTTTTGGCGCAATGCGGCCAACGTCAATTTGGCTTGGGTAAAACTAGATGATAAAGATGACGAAACTGATGACGATAGCTTTCGTGAGGCTACCGATGTGTTTAACATTACCTCATTATATGGTAGAAAGTTGAGCGAAAAGTTTGCGGTATCCACCTTGGCGGAATATCGTACTACGCTTTTGAGCAATGTGAACAATCCCGGGTATTTGGATATTGGTATTGGTGCCACTTGGACCCCAATCAACAATTTGGTGGTAGTTATTCATCCGTTGAACTACAACTTCGTGTTCAGTGACGAGGATACCATTTTTGAATCTTCATTGGGTGCGAAAATCGTAGCGGACTATACCCGTCAAATTGGAGCAGTGAGTTTCAAGAGTAATTTATCGATGTTCCAAAGCTATGAAAGTGGTGATTTGAGCAACTGGACGTGGACCAATTCCTTCGCTTACACCCTTTGGAAAGTGATTGGGGTAGGATTTGATTTTGGGCTCCGAAACAACAAGCAAGAAACCTTGAACTTTGTTCAGAATTTAGCGCCAACCCCAGACCCCGAGGCTACCTTCGATTCCATCGATAACGAATTGCAAACCTATTGGACTTTAGGATTGAGTTATTCGTTCTAAACATCATATTTCATAAAGAAAAAAGCCCTCGATTCGAGGGCTTTTATATTTGGGGCGAACTGCGTTTAAGTATCTTGAAAACCACAGTCAAAAAGTAGGTTAAGTTTATGGTAGACTCGTGGTAACACTAACACTTAAAAACAATTTGAAATTATGTTTTCTGTGGCTAGACCTTAAATTTTTGTTGTGAACACAGACAAAGTTGTGGTAGAAAAAGTTAAGGGTTGTCGTTCGTCGACATTCTGAACGCTTTGTCTTTTTTAGGCGGAGAATTCATCCAGATTTTCAGGGTACAAAAAATGATTGTATGGAAATCGGGTGATGTGAATATCACGAACTTCTTTATAGACCCTTTGCCGGAATTCATCCAAATTTTCTTTGTTCAAAGCGGAAATGAACAACACGCGGTCACCTAGTTTACCATACCAAGTATTTTTCCACTCGTCCAAAGTAAAATGCGCTGAGGTGCGCTCGGTGACCAAATCGGTTTCGTCATAATCTTCAGGTCGGTATTGGTCAATTTTATTGAACACCATAATGGCCTTTTTCTCGGCACTTTCGATTTCATCCAAAATTTGATTGACCGAGGCAATGTGTTCTTCAAAGTTGGGATGGGAAATGTCCACCACATGCAACAGCAAATCCGCCTCGCGAACTTCATCCAAGGTACTTTTGAAACTCTCTACCAGTTGGGTCGGCAATTTTCGGATGAATCCCACCGTGTCACTCAGCAAAAACGGAAGGTTGCCAATAACGACTTTTCGAACGGTGGTATCCAGGGTGGCGAACAACTTGTTTTCTGCGAAGACATCACTTTTACTGATAACGTTCATCAAAGTGGATTTGCCTACGTTGGTATACCCCACCAAAGCAACCCTAACCAAAGCGCCACGATTGCCGCGTTGGGTTTCCATTTGGCGGTCTATTTTGACCAATCTCTTCTTAAGCAATGCAATACGGTCTCGAACAATCCGACGGTCGGTTTCAATTTCGGTTTCTCCAGGGCCGCGCATACCAATACCCCCACGTTGGCGCTCCAAGTGTGTCCAGAGTCCGGTAAGGCGAGGCAACAGATATTCGTATTGCGCTAGCTCAACTTGGGTTCGGGCATAACTGGTTTGCGCCCGTTGGGCGAAAATGTCAAGGATAAGGCTGGTGCGGTCCAGAATTTTGCACCGCAATAATTTCTCGATATTGTTTTGCTGGGCGGGCGAAAGTTCATCATCAAAAATCACGGAACCAATCTCGTTCGATTTCACGTAGTGCTCCACCTCTTCCATCTTACCGCTACCGATATAGGTCTTCGGATTCGGAATTTCCACCCTTTGCACAAAGCGCTTGGTAACCTCTCCACCAGCGGTATAGGTCAAAAACTCGAGTTCGTCCAAGTATTCCTTTACCTTCTCCTCATTTTGGTTCTTATTGATAACTCCAATAAGCACCGCTTTTTCGTATGCAATGGCCTTTTTTTCTAGCATTCAAACCGTAGATTGTCTGCAAAGCTACGTAATGTTTTGAAAGCGTTTTTTGTATTTTCGATGAGAATCATCGCCCTGTCAGGGCTTGTCGCTAACCTCACTTTATTTTGGACAACCGCTTCACTATTGCTTTTTACAATCTCGAAAACTTTTTTGATACCGTAGACGACACCCATACCTTGGATGATGATTTTACGGTAACCGGGAAGAAGTATTGGACGGAGAACCGTTTCCGGAAGAAAACCAAGAAGATTGCCAACACTATTGCGCATATTGGTAGGGAAGAAAGTTCAATCCCTCCCGTTTTGGTGGGGTTGGCTGAAGTGGAAAACGAAAATGTGCTGAACGCCCTTGTCAATACCAAAGCCTTGGAAACGATTCCATATGATTGGGTGCACTTTGATTCGCCTGATGAACGGGGGATTGATACAGCCTTGTTATATAACACTGAATATTTTAAAGTGTTGGATTCAGAAATCCTTCCACTTTTTATTCATGAAGCGAATGGGGTCCGCGACCTCACCCGAGACATATTATATGTATATGGCGAATTGAATGGTGAACCGGTTCACATTTTTGTCAACCATTGGCCGTCGAGGAGGGATGGCGCGAAGGAAACCGAGTTCAAACGCCTTAAAGCGGCAGAAACTGTCTTGGAAAAAATCGATGCCATTGATGAAGAGGTGTTCAATTGTATTGTGATGGGAGACTTTAATGATAATCCCACCGCAAAAAGTATTGAAACCTTGATGGAGTCGCAGCGGTTTATCAATCCCATGCAAAGTTTGTTGTCCCGAAAAATGGGAAGTGCCAATTACAAAGGACAATGGAGTCTATTTGACCAAATTATTCTATCCCATAGCTTTTTGAATTTTGAACCGAGCACACATAACTACAAAGGCGCACAAATTTTTGCACCTAAATTTCTAAGGGAAAGAAAAGGAAGGTACAAAGGCACCCCATTTCGTACCTATGCCGGTAAAAAATACTTGGGTGGCTATAGTGATCACTTTCCCGTTTACGTGATTTTCCAGAAAAATTAAAAGAAAGAAAAGTACTACACCACACAAAATTCATCTTTCACAACAGCTCGTCTGCAAACAGTGTGTAGTTCATCGAAATAAAAGGGTTTTTTATCGATGAAAACTCAGCTAAAAATAGATTTGTAGTCCAAATCCTACCAAACCAAGGAATTATGGACTATCCAAACTGGACCAAAACGCATTGCGGGCACCTTTTATTTTTCTGCGCTTTTGTCTTTTTTCAATTCGGGTTTGCCCAAGAAATACATGTGTCATCTGTTGATGCTGAACTTACCGTTAAGGCGGATTTGTTCGCTGCAATAAAAGACTTCAAATCGGAGCACCAAGTTACGCAAGCCAAGCTAGGTGCTTTGTTTTCGAATCACATGAAGTCTACTGAAAATGGTCGATCGTTGGGGTTGGTTGATTTGGGTGAAGATGGAACGCCACTTTATTACACCACATATGCTAACATTTCCAGCTACGTTTCCAGAGCAAATTCCCTTTACACGGATGGGCTTTTGAATTTGGGATTGGATGGTGCTGGAATGCAAGTTGGGGTTTGGGATGCTGGCGTAGCGCTTAATTCCCATCAAGAATTTGGGAATCGGGTACGTTCCGGTGATGCTTCTAATGATATTAGCAGTCATGCAACGCTAGTTACGGGCAATTTGGTGTCAACAGGTCTTAAACCTGATGCCAAAGGAGTTGCTTTTAAAGCCAACGCCATCAGCCATAATTGGACGCGAGATAAAATTGAAGTCGCCGAAGCAGCTGCTCAAGGACTGTTGTTGAGTAACCATTCCTACGGGATTAAGTCAGACCGTGTGCCAGATTGGTATTTTGGTTCCTACATCAAGGTTTCACAAGATTGGGATAAAATCATGTACAATGCGCCCTACTATCTTATGGTAACCGCAGCGGGAAATGCGCAACGTTCAAGAGACAATGCATCACCCATATTTGGACAAACTGCTGACGGTTTTGATATGCTTTTGGGTTTTACAACAAGCAAAAATGGTATCACTGTCGGGGCCGCAAAAACAACTATCGGAAACCAAGGACAACTCAAACATGCAGAAGTTAGCACCTATAGCAGTCTAGGGCCGATTGACGATGGGCGCATCAAACCAGATTTGGTGGGCGATGGTGCTTCAATCTTTTCGACTACCTCAAAAAACAATACAAGCTATGGTACCTCGACGGGCACCTCGATGGCTGCTCCAGGAGTTACCGGTGCGCTACTGTTACTTCAGCAGTATGCCAAACAAAGCTTTGGTTCATATGTAAAAGCGGCTACCGTAAAAGGTTTGGCATTGCATACTGCAGACGATGTAGGTACAGCCGGACCAGATTACAAAATGGGATGGGGCGTCATGAACGCCATGAACGCTGCGAAGGCGATTCAGAACGAGGGTTTTACCTCCATAATTGAGGAAAACACCTTGTTGGAAGGGGAGGAGCATACCATCAATATCAAAGCAAATGGTGAAGAACCCCTATTGATTTCCATTTCGTGGACGGACCCAGAGGGCAACACGGTGAATTCGGGAATATTGAACGACCCTACCAAAGCCTTGGTCAACGATTTGGACATTCGTTTGGAAAAAAATGGAAAGGTATTCTTGCCTTGGCGATTGAACCCCAAACAAGCCGCTGCCGCTGCTATTAGAGGAGACAATTCGGTTGACCCTTTTGAGCGTATCGATGTGGCTGATGCCAAAGGCGAATATACTTTGATTATTTCCCATAAAGGAAGCCTTACCAACGGTGAGCAAGCCTATTCGTTAATCGTTTCCGGGGCAAAAGTGAATCAGTGTTCCGCTCAAGTTCCGAAGGAAGTTGGATTGGAATCGGCTTCAGAAAATGGGGTGGCGATTCATTGGGACGGTGTTCCCGATACCTTGTATGAGGTGCAATTCAAAACCATGGCTGATGACCACTGGACGTCTTATTTTACTGAAGATGGCACACAACAATTCGAAAATTTAGAAAACGGAACCACCTACAACTTTAGCATCCGTTCCATTTGTACTGAAAGCGTGGTCTCCGAATTTTCAGAAACCTATACCTTCACTTTCGACGGTGAAAACACCGTACTGGAGGAGAATAGTGTCTTTTCAATTGATGACAATGCACTTCAAATTGAGGTTTTTCCCAATCCTGCCTCCGACTGGGTAACCATAAATTCAGCCTACACATCCAATGCCATGTTTGCTTTGGTTTCTACTTCTGGAAACACCTTACGCATGGGAAGCGTAACCGAAAAAATCAATGTTTCAGATTTGGCCTCAGGACTATATATCCTGATGGTGCAGGATTTGGAAGGTATTCGCAGTACCAAATTCTATAAAAAATGAGCATGCGAGGTAGTCGAATGCATAGGACGCTTATCGAAACGGAATCCAAACATCCGCTTCAGAAGCGTATTCTTTTTCTCAGAGTTTTTTTATTTCGGTTTCAGCGATAAGCGGTTCGTTTCGCAT
>JBCBCH010000007.1:0-18556 GCA_038530835.1 Bacteroidota bacterium
AAGGTCATAAAGCTCACCACAAAAATGGTATCTGGGCGGGTGGTTAAGACTTCAATTTGATACGGTTGATTGAGCGGAGTCGAAATCTCTTCTTCGGCACTTCGACTGCGCTCAGTATCCGTGCCACTCAATACATCAAACGTCACGGAAGCGCCTTCGGAACGACCAATCCAGTTGGTTTGGGAATCTTTTAAAGGCTGTGGCCAATCCACGGTATCCAAATCATCCAAAAGACGTTGCGCGTAGGCCGTAATACGCATACTCCATTGCGTCATTTTTTTGCGGATAACAGGATGTCCCCCACGTTCTGAAACCCCATTTATTATCTCATCATTCGCCAGAACAGTTCCTAGAGCCGGACACCAATTCACTTCGGTATCTGCCAAATACGTTAAGCGATACTTGAGCAGGATTTCTTGTTGTTCTTTTTTGGAAAAGTTTGCCCATTGCGAAGCATCAAAAGCTGGGACGTCTTCATCACAAGCCGCATCAACATTTGAATTTCCTTCTTTTTCGAAAAGATGTATTAATTCATCAATGGATTTCGCTGTCGTTTCTTTATTGTCATACCAGGCGTTGAACAATTGAATGAAAACCCACTGCGTCCATTTATAATATTCCGGGTCAGAGGTACGGACTTCCCTACTCCAGTCAAAAGAAAAACCGAGTTGGTCCAATTGTTCCCGATATCGATTGATATTGGTCTCTGTGGTTATTGCAGGATGTTGCCCTGTTTGAATGGCATACTGTTCCGCCGGCAATCCGAAGGAATCGTAACCCATGGGATGCAATACATTAAAGCCTTTGTGACCTTGGCTCCGGAACACGAGTTGGTTTCAAAAATTACAACATCGGAACAACAGGCTGAGGTGACCGCTTATGTGGAAGCAACGGCAAAACGTTCCGAACGGGATAGGATGGCCGACGTAAAAACCATTTCAGGGGTGTTCACAGGAGCCTACGCCGAGCATCCCTTTACCAAAGAACCTGTACCTATCTGGATTGGAGATTATGTCTTGGCCAGTTACGGAACCGGAGCGGTGATGGCTGTGCCTTGCGGGGACCAACGAGACTTTGACTTTGCCAAACATTATGGCATTTCCATACCGAACATTTTTGAGGGCGTCGATATTTCAGAAGAAGCTTTCGCGGATAAAACAAAGACCATCATTGGGAATTCAGATTTCCTAAATGGACTGAGCTACAAAGAAGCCACTTCCAAAGCCATTGCTGAATTGGAACGCATTGGGCACGGAAAAGGGAAAATCAATTATCGTCTTCGAGATGCGGTATTCAGTAGACAACGCTATTGGGGAGAACCCTTTCCAGTCTATTATGTGGACGGTATGCCCCAAATGATTGCTTTGGAGCATTTGCCACTTACGCTTCCGGAAGTTGAGAAATATTTGCCCACCGAAACCGGAGAACCCCCTTTAGGGAACGCTACGGATTGGGCATGGGATGTTGAACAATGCACAGTGATCAATAATCAATTCATTAATAATGAAACAGTTTTCCCGCTAGAGTTGAACACCATGCCGGGTTGGGCAGGAAGTTCACAATACTTCAACCGCTATATGGACCCTCATAATGCTGAGGCAATTTATTCCAAAGACGCCATTGGCTATTGGAAAGATGTGGATTTGTACATCGGCGGAAGCGAACACGCTACAGGACACTTACTGTATTCTCGTTTTTGGCAAAAGTTCTTGTTTGATGTGGGGATTGCTCCAACATCTGAATTCGCCAAAAAGCTAATCAACCAAGGTATGATAACAGGAACGAGTGCATTTGTTGCTGAGGCTATATTTAAGGATAAAAGTTTAAACATTTTTAAATCATCCAGTCTGTTAGATGGGCCTAATTATATGTCTTCCGAGCATCCAAAATATCAGGAATTAGTTTCTGCGTTCAAAGCACAAGGCTACTCAGAAGAATTATGGTCCGAAGTAAAATTTCGATGGATTCATGCGGATGTTTCCTTGGTCAGTTCTTCAGATGAATTGGATGTGGAAGCTTTCAAGAAATGGAAACCAGAAACTACAAATGCGGTTTTTATTCATGATACGGATGAAGCATTTAAGGTTAAAAGAGAGATTGAGAAAATGTCCAAATCCAAATATAATGTCGTCAATCCTGATGCGATTTGTGAAGAGTACGGAGCGGATTCTCTTCGGTTATACGAAATGTTCTTAGGGCCTTTGGAACAGTCCAAACCTTGGAATACTGCAGGTATAACGGGGGTACATTCCTTCTTAAAAAAGCTTTGGAAATTGTACGTGCCGTTCATGGATTCGGAGGCTAACCAAGGGTCGCCGAGCGAAGCCCCTACTCCCGAAAACCTGAAAACGCTTCACAAAACCATCAAAAAGGTAGAAGAGGATATTGAAAACTTCTCTTTCAATACCTCGGTATCAACCTTTATGATTTGTGTGAACGAATTGACGGCGCAAAAATGTGCTCATCCAGCAATTCTCAAAGCGCTTTTGATTTTGGTTTCACCCTATGCACCTCACATTGCTGAAGAACTTTGGCAAGTATTGGGTCATACTGAATCCATTGCCGAAGCCCCTTTCCCAGCTTTTGAGTCGAAGTATTTGGTGGAAAGCACCAAAGAATATCCCATTTCTTTTAATGGGAAGCTTCGTTTTAAACTCGAGTTGCCTTTGGATATGGGCAAAGATGAAATAGAGGCCACTGTCATGGCACATGAAAAGACCCAAGCGCAATTACAAGGGAGACAACCAAAAAAAGTGATAGTAGTTCCCGGTAAAATCGTGAATATCGTAGGATAACCATATCCTAGCCGGTATTTGCATGGGATAGACCACTTTTGGTCCAATACTTTAATTCAATCTTATGGAGAACATTGAGATAGTAGGCATGTTAGCCGCTTTTCTAACGACGAGTGCTTTTGTCCCTCAAGTGTACAAAGCATATCGCAATAAATCAGCGAAAGATGTTTCCCTAACCATGTATTTGGTATTGTTGGTGGGGCTCCTCCTCTGGTTGTACTACGGCTGGCATATTGAAAGTATGGCCATAATCATGGCGAATTCGGTGACGGCAATTCTCGTGATTTTCATTTTAACCCTAAAAATAATATATGAAAGAACCCCTTAGTTTAGATAGGGCTGAACGAAATAAAATGACAATTTTAAAATTAAACCCCCTATTTTAAAGGGGTATAGATTAAAAAAATTAATTTTTTTATCTTTTACCCCTATCATTTCATCGATTTTATTTCTCCAATTGAATGTTTTCTGACAATTTTGATGTATCAACACATTAAAATCCAAAAAAATGATTGTAGGGGTACCTAAGGAAATCAAGAATAACGAAAGTCGTGTCGGAATGACACCGGCGGGCGTTTTTGAATTGGTTAAGCACAAACACACCGTTTATGTCCAATCCGGGGCGGGTATCGGAAGTGGTTTTTTCAATGAGGATTATCAAAAAGCAGGAGCAATCATTTTGGATACTATTGGCCAGATATACGCCATTAGCGATATGATTGTTAAAGTAAAAGAGCCCATCGCTGAAGAATACAATCTGATTCAAAAAGGACAAATCGTATTTACCTATTTTCATTTCGCTTCTAGTGAGGCCCTGACCAAGGCGATGTTGGATAGTAAATCCATCTGTATTGCCTACGAAACGGTTGAAGATGAAGAAGGTACGTTGCCACTACTTACCCCGATGTCTGAAGTGGCTGGACGCATGGCTATTCAACAAGGTGCCAAATATTTGGAAAAACCAGTCAAAGGTAGAGGTGTGCTCTTAGGTGGTGTGCCAGGCGTGGCACCTGGAAAGGTGTTGGTGTTGGGCGCTGGTACGGTAGGTATTCAAGCCGCTAAAATGGCGGCAGGGCTAGGGGCGCATGTTACGATTTTGGATATCAATATGAAGCGTTTGCGTCATGTAAACGATATTATGCCCAGTCATGTAGTCACCGAATTTTCCAACGAGTTCAATATTAGAAAACACATCCAAGACCATGACCTTATTGTAGGCGGTGTCTTGCTCAAAGGAGCAAAAGCTCCTAATCTCATCACACGCGATATGCTCAAAGAGATGCGACCAGGAACGGTGATTGTTGATGTAGCAGTAGACCAAGGCGGTTGTGTCGAAACCACTAAACCTACTACCCATGAAGACCCTATTTACATTATTGATGATGTGGTACACTACTCGGTGGCGAACATGCCCGGAGCGGTACCGTACACATCTACCATGGCACTTACCAATGTCACTTTGCCGTATGTGTTGAAATTGGCCAACCAAGGCTGGTGCAGTGCGTGCAACCAAGACAAAACTTTGTCCAAAGGCCTGAATATTGTGGAAGGAGAAGTAGTGTATAAAGAAATAGCAGAAACCTTTGATTTGGAGCCGGTGCTCGCATAAAGGTACATTTTGTCAGTTTACATAACCCCACCAGAGCATGGCGGGGTTTTTGCTTTTAAGTTGGTATCTTTATGTATAAACTTTTAAAGCCATGATGACATATTATATTTTGATTGGGGGAATTGCTTTGGTGAGCTGGCTCGTGAGCACGAGACTAAAAAGCAAATTCAAACAGTATTCCCGTGTCCAATTGCGCAATGGAATGAGCGGAGCTGAGATTGCTCAGAAAATGTTGGACGACCATGGAATTCGAGATGTTCAGGTTATTTCTACCGCAGGAATGCTAACCGACCATTATAATCCAAAAAATAAGACTGTAAACCTAAGTGAGGGTGTATACAACCAGCGGAATGCCGCCGCCGCCGCTGTAGCAGCGCACGAAGTCGGGCACGCCGTACAGCACGCCCAGGCTTATGAATGGTTGACCATGCGTTCCAAATTGGTTCCTGTGGTAAGTGTTACTTCGGGGATGTCCACTTGGATAGTATTTGGAGGTATTGCATTGATGGCCACCGGCGCTTTGGGCGGAATTGGTTTTTATGTTGCCGTTGCCGGTTTGGTAATGATGGGGTTTGCCACCCTTTTTAGTTTCGTAACACTTCCTGTGGAATATGATGCCAGTAATCGTGCTTTGGCGTGGTTGAAACAAAAAAACATGGTGAGCCAAGAAGAATACGCGGGAGCGGAAGATGCCTTAAAGTGGGCTGCAAGAACGTATCTGGTTGCCGCATTGGGTGCATTGGCATCCCTACTGTATTGGGCTTGGGCCGTTTTTGGAGGAAGGGACTAAGCTCCGCATAACGAAAAATAACAAACGCCATCTTTTTGATGGCGTTTTTTTGATTCAAATTGAAATTTGGCGGTCTATTTGCTGATTTAATGAAATAAAGGTCTCGGTCCGGGAAACCCCTTCAATCTGCTGGATTTTTTTATTGAGTACATTCATCAAATGTTCGTTATCCTGACAAAGTACTTTGATTAAAATGGACCAATTCCCTGTGGTGTAGTGGCATTCCAATACCTCCGGAATTTTTTCCAATTCCTTTACTGCTTGAGGATTCGCCATGGCTTTATCCAAAAAGATACCGATATAGGCCATTGTGGTATAGCCTAAAGCTTTGGGATTGATAATGAATTTCGAGCCCGCCAATAATCCGGAGCCTTCCAATTTGCGAAGACGTTGGTGGATAGCAGCACCGGAAATACCGATGTTCCGAGCGATTTCCAAAATAGGGCGACGCGCATCCTCCATCAGATATCTTAGGATTCGCTTGTCGATTCCATCTATTTTGATGGATTTGTTATTGGATTTCATACAAACTATTGCTAATGATTATCCAATATACCCAAAATAGTTTGGGTCAGAAAGCTATGGAATCAGGATTATAACCTAGGTAAGGTACTTCGAACTCCTTAAAACGGATGCCGTAGTGCTCAAGTTCTTTTAGAACCGGCTCGTATACCTCTTTGCGGATGGGAATTTGAACTCCTGGAGTGGTAATATGGCCATTTAGTATTTGGAGGGCCGTGATAGCAACGGGTAACCCTACGGTTTTTGCCATGGCCGTATAGGTTTTGTTTTCACCCAACACCACCATATTGGCGTCAATCTGTTGTTTGATACCATCTTTTTCGTACCCAAATTTATGATACATCACAATCATGTCCTTCTCGTCTTGGGCAAGGGTCCAACTATCTTCAAGAATGTATTGCAACATTTGTGCGGGCGTGGCATTGGTCAATGGAATCTTTTTGGTGGCATCAAATAGATTTAGCTCCAGCAACTTACCCCATCGAATGTCATCTTGGTCAATCTTAAGGTAATGACGCAGCTTCAATTCGACAGAATCCGTCGGAGAGTATGGCAAAAACAGGTTGGTGAACTCTCGATACGACATCCCCTTAGAATTTTCGATTTGGTAGCTGTCATCCGTCATGCCGAGCATAACGAACATTTGCCAGGCCTTCGAAAATCCTATGCGCCGCATTGTACCACGATATAAAGTCAGGGCATCCTGCAAACCATAGGCTTCACGGTATTTTAGGGAATCCCGATTGGCATAGGCCTCAAAAGTACCATGCCCTTCAACTTCTAAAAACTCCGTTCTTCGAAACAGTTTTTGATAGGGAATATATTTATAGGTCCCCTCCTGAATAAACTTTGCGGCTCCACCTTGACCAGCAACAACAACATTTCGAGGGTTCCAAGTGAATTTATAGTTCCACAAATTGGTGTCGCTGACCGGGGCCACCAATCCACCTGTAAAGGATTCAAAAAGCAATATTTTGCCTCCTTCTTCTCGAATGCGGTCAATCACTTGCAACGCACTCATGTGGTCGATACCAGGGTCTAGGCCTACTTCATTCATGAAGACCAGACCCTTTTCCTTGGCCGCTTCGTCCAATTCTTGAATGGCCTCGCTAACATAGGACGCGGTAACCAAGTGCTTGCCGAACGTGATACAGTCCTCCGCTATTCTGATATGAAGTCTTGGCGGAAGCATGGAGATGACAATCGTACTTTTTTTGATGACTTCTTTTCGGGGGGTATCCTCAAAGATGTCCAAAGGAATAATTTCACAATGGGGATGGTTGGCTACTTTTGATGGAATATGCTCGGGATGTAGGTCGGCAATTACCAGCTTTAGGTGTTCTGATTCGGATTTTTCCAAAATGTAATCCAACAGGTATGAAGTAGACTTTCCAGCACCAAATATCAAAACCGTACGGGTCATATTTCCTTATTTTTGTTGCGTCTTACGAAGATATCAAATTGTTATATTCCTAAAATTATCACCACAAAAAGTTATGAAAAGAACATTTTTGATTTCTGGAGCACTATTGGGGATGATTGGGATTATTCTGGGTGCTTTTGGTGCTCACGGTCTTGAAAAGATAGCTGAGCCCAATGCCGTAGCTTCTTTTGAAACTGGGGTGCGTTATCAAATCTATCATGCCTTTCTTCTCTTGTTTCTAGGGCTTTGGGATACTAAAAAAGAGAAGGTCCAGAAGTTTTTGTACGGGTTGCTTGTTATAGGCGTAGTACTTTTTTCAGGGTCGATTTATGGTTTGGTGCTCGACCCGTGGTTTTCATTTGAGTTCAAAAAACTGGCGTTGCTTACCCCACTTGGGGGAACCTTGTTGATTTTGGCTTGGGGATTGTTGGTTTGGACATTTTTCAAATCCCCGAAAGGCTAACGTTTTATCGAATGAAATTCGACTTTGGGTTTCGTAATTGATAGAAATTCTAGTATCGGTCGCAGTCAAATTTTATACTTTTACACCCTAAATAAACCTGAAAATATGGCATCATACGATCCAGCTACGAAAACGATTTCGTTAACGTCATTCGGTATCACGCATGACAGGATTCATTATCAGCTTTCTTCCAATGAGTTACACCAAAAAACCGAAGTCAATGGTATGGGCAAAACTGCCTCTTCCGGCGCTTTGGCGGTCAATACAGGAGAGTTTACGGGACGGTCGCCCATGGACCGATTTATCGTAAAAGATGAAATTACCCAAGAAAAAATTTGGTGGGGCGATATCAACATTCCTTTTGAGTCAGAAGCATTTGACCGTTTGTATGATAAAGTGATTACATACCTGAACAACAAGGAACTGTTTGTGAGAGATGCCTATGCTTGCGCTGACCAAGATTACCGTTTGAACATAAGGGTGGTAAACGAATATCCTTGGTCCAATATGTTTGCCTATAATATGTTCTTGCGTCCTGATGAGGATGAATTGGACCAGTTTGAACCTGAATGGACCGTTATTAATGCGCCGGGCTTTATGGCGGATGCTCAAGTGGATGGAACACGACAGCATAACTTCGCTATTTTGAACTTCACCCGGAAGATTGCCCTTATCGGAGGAACAGGGTATACGGGCGAAATCAAAAAAGGAATTTTTTCCGCCTTGAACTTCATCTTGCCGGTGTACAAAAACACATTGCCCATGCACTGCTCTGCCAATGTTGGAGAATCTGGTGATACGGCTTTGTTTTTTGGACTTTCGGGAACCGGTAAAACTACCTTGTCTACCGACCCCAACCGAAAATTGATTGGTGATGATGAACACGGGTGGACCCCAGACAATACCGTTTTCAATTTTGAAGGGGGATGTTACGCCAAAGTGATTGATTTATCCCAAGAGAAAGAACCGGAAATTTATGGAGCTATTAAGAGTGGTGCTATTCTAGAGAACGTCATCATGGATGATGCCGGAAAGGTTGACTTCACGGATACGTCCATTACGCAAAACACCCGAGTAAGTTATCCGATTTACCATATTGACAACATCCAACAACCGTCAATAGGGAAGAATGTAAAGAATATCTTTTTCCTTACCGCGGATGCGTTTGGGGTGTTACCTCCAATTTCAAAATTGACTCCCGCCCAAGCAGCGTATCATTTTATTTCGGGTTATACCGCCAAAGTTGCGGGTACCGAAGCTGGCGTGGTTGAACCACAACCTTCTTTTTCCGCTTGTTTTGGAGCACCTTTTATGCCCCTCCATCCCGCAAAATATGCGGAGATGCTCAGCAAGAAAATGGTGGAATCTGGTGTGGATGTGTGGTTGATTAACACGGGTTGGACGGGTGGACCTTACGGCATCGGAACCCGTATGAAATTAAAATACACCCGTGCAATGATCAGTGCGGCATTGAGTGGCGAACTGGGCTTGTACAACTACGACAACTACCATATCCACTCCGTTTTCGGAGTTGCCCAGCCTCGAGAATGTCCGGGTGTGCCAACAAGTGTGCTCAGTCCGAGAGCGACATGGAATGATGACGAAGCGTATTACACCACAGCCTTTAAATTGACCAATGCGTTTCGGGAGAATTTCAAGAAGTTTGAGGCTTATGCCAGCGAAGAAATTCGAAGAGGTGGTCCGCAACGCTATGCGTTTTAAATAAAAAAGGCCCGAACATGTTCGGGCCTTTTCTTTTCAACTAGGGTTGAATTATTTGTTCACGCTCGTGATATACTTCTGAAGTGCCATGGTCATGGATGGCGTTTCAGGAGTTGGCGCTTTGATATCGATACGAAGGCCAGCATCGGTCGCAGCATTTACGGTACTGTTACCAAACACCGCGATGCGAGTGTCGTTTTGTTCGAAATCGGGAAAATTCTTCAATAGGGATTCAATACCGGAAGGACTGAAAAATACTAGGATATCATAGTATACATCCCTCAAATCCGAAAGATCACTGATGACCGTTTTATAGAAGATTCCGCGAGTCCAATTCACTTTCAGTTCGTTCAGCGCCTCAGGTACGGAAGCTTTCAAACTATCTGAAGAAGGCAAAAGGAACTTTTCGTCTTTGTACTTCTTGATTAGCGGAACCAATTCCGGGAAAGTACGTTGACCGACGTAAATCTTTCTTTTACGATATACCACATACTTCTGCAAATAATAGGCTACAGCCTCCGATTGGCAGAAATATTTCATGGTATCGGGTACTTTGAAACGCATTTCTTCAGCAATGCGAAAGAAATGGTCTACGGAATTTCTACTTGTTAATACAATAGCCGTAAAGTCATTCAGGTCTATTTTCTGTTGCCGAACACTTTTGGCCTGCACTCCCTCGACGTGGATAAAAGGTCTGAAATCGACCTTTACTTTTTCTTTTTCAATTAATCGTGAGTAGGGAGAATTTTCGATTTTGGGTTCTGGTTGGGAAACCAAAATTGTTTTTACTTTCATATGATTTTCAACCTTTTAAATAGCCTCCAATCAACACCAGGGGCGCAATTTCGAGTGTGCAAAGGTACAAAATAAAATAGAATAAATGTCCCAGAAACTCTTTTTGATAGTTCTTCAATAGTTTGGCCAATCCAATGGCATTTATCAAAATGAAAAGCAGAATGGTGACGTAAATAAGGGTTTTTGAATGCTGAAGTACGTAAATCAGTAGAATGTTGCTTCCAAACAAAACCATACTACTATGGTTAAAATAGGTTTGTTTGGTATAAATCAACTCGTTAATCAGCTTTTGGGTATTGAATACAAAGCCCTTTCCCATCTGCAGCGACACCTTTAATACATGAAAAATAAAAACGCATGTCACCAGAGTGAAAAATAGGGTTTGTCGCTGTTCGGGAAGGATTTCCGTGAAGGTATCAAGCGCCAAAAAGATGAACAAGGCCAAGTTTACGATTTGAAAAAAAGTCATAATAATATGAAAGCCATCAAACCATGAACTTTTTTTCCCGTAAACAATGAGGTATTTGTTATTAAAGGGTAGGACAATAAAGTTGACGAACTTGTTTTGGAACAGGTATTTGGCCAAGGTTATGAGTATCAATACAAAACACAAGGTCAAGGTCATCCAGTCCAAAGAAATAAAGGTCCGTTCTAGCGCGTTCATGGGTTGATTTTGACGGGAATGCTGTTAAGTCCTGGCGGAAGATTGTCCTCCGAAATGCCCACCCTAAAATAAGAAGGTTCTTCCATTTTCGATTGTGGTAAGGTAAAAGTATAGGCTACGGTGTCTTTTGATGCGATGTTTTGTAGGTCGCGTTTTACCAATCGAATAGGCTCAATCTTTTTTAAATCCTTTACTTGTTTGTGGCGATTGGAAAATGCAACGGTAAACTTTAATTTTTCCAGAGGCACATCAAAATCATAGGGATTGTACACCTCCATTTCATAAACATCTTTTTTGGGTGTTGGTGTAACTATACACTGCAAGTTCCGGTAGGATTGGAAGTCTTTTATAAAACGTCCGTAGTATAGGGTGCTGTCCGTGCTATAATAAGAGATGTCCCCGGAGCTGGCATATTTTGTTACGTAAAGTATCCTATTGCCGCGAACTTGGTTTTCAGAGTGGTCAATGGAATACTGATTCTTACGGTACATATAGTTGTTCAGTGTAAAACTGGGTGTTCGGTTGTAGAACTCATACATCGGCGCACGCCGATAGGAGTTCTCAAAAACCACTGGCGCCCCTTCCGACTTGGAAGCAAGGTCTGCGACCCATTCGCGATTCCCATGGGTTTCAAATTGAAGGGGTAATAAGGGTTGATATATCATCCAAACACGTGCATAAAGCAAAATAAAAAAACCAACCAAGCTTACCCTGAAAACCCATTTTCGCGCGGTCGCATGCTCCAAAAGATAATTGTAGGCAATCAAAACCATTGGAATCGTCACGATAATAATCCACTGGGTTTGTACCCTTCGATTAAAGCTGGAAATGAAGAAGAAAATCAAAACTCCGTAACTCATCACCTTGAGCGCTCTAGAAAAAGTATCGGTAGCCTTGGTTTTGAACAACGCCAAGTACATCCAATAAAAAACCAGACCAAAAATCGCTACGAGATTTACCAAATATCCTAAGGTGAACTTGGTAAAGGAATAGGGTTGGTTAGGCCTTTCGTATAAATGATATCGAATAGAAACAAAATCATTTTCGAACAACCAATAAAAATGCGGAGTATAGCAAAGCAATGCAATTCCAACAGCAGTCCACGCCTTTACATCTTTCAAAAGCTTTACATTGGAAAACACCACAAATAGAATGACCAATACCCCGTGGTATTTGCTATACATTACCGCCGCCATGGTCAATCCAAGTCCTATAGCATTTACCCAGCTTGGTTTGGCTAGATATTGTTTGTACAACCACAAGAAAACCGCCGTAAAGAAAAGCAATGGCGTATCAGGCAGGGTTAAAAAACCGTAAGCGTTCATCAAGGTCATGGAAAAGACCAATAGGAAAAAGTGGGGGATGAATTGGTTCTTTTTTGGATTGTCGATACAGAGCCAAAGAAAGACATAGGTCCCCGCAGAAAACACGCAACTGACCAAACGAACCCCAAGCTCATTATCGAACAATTGGGTGCCCAAATAAATCATGAAAGCCACCAAGGGGGGGTGGTCAAAATACCCCCAGGCCAAGTTTTTGGCATAGTACCAATAATAGGCTTCATCATAAATGAGTTCGGTAAGGCCGCTTTGGATGAGATTCAGTAGAAAAAGGATAACTGTTAACGCAATAAACAGTTTTGGAAACCTCTTGGTCATTCGGTTGCAATTTCAAAGGCAAATGTACAAATATTGGTCAGGCGCCATAGAATGGTCAACGGGATTAACTCGGATAAAGTATTATTTTTACGCTCTAATCAGTAACGAATGGCGGACGGCTTGGTGATAATTCCAACTTTCAATGAAATTGAAAACATTGAAGCCATTATCAGAACTGTTTTTGACCTCAAACGAAACTTTCATGTGCTGATTGTGGATGATAACTCCCCTGATGGCACGGCGCAAGCGGTTCAAAAACTACAAGAAACCTTTCCAGATAGCTTGTTTTTGGAAGTCAGAAAGGAAAAATCTGGGTTGGGAACGGCCTATATCCATGGTTTCAAATGGGCTTTGGCGCGCGATTACGAGTACATTTTTGAGATGGATGCCGACTTTTCCCATCGCCCTGCCGACCTTTTGCGTTTGCATCGCGCCTGTTTGAATCAAGCGGATGTGGCCGTAGGTTCTCGATACAAGAAAGGGGTTAACGTTGTCAATTGGCCCCTGTTCCGTGTTTTGCTGTCCTACGGGGCATCTTTTTATGTGAAGTTGATTACCGGTATGAAAGTACATGACCCAACCGCGGGATTTGTGTGCTATAGAAGGGAGGTTTTGCAAAATATCCATTTGGATAGGGTTCGGTTTATAGGCTACGCGTTTCAAATTGAAATGAAGTATCGCGCGTATTTAAGAGGTTATAACATTGAAGAGGTTTCCATCATTTTTACTGACCGCATTAATGGAAAGTCAAAAATGAATTCTTCCATTGTTAGGGAAGCTATATTTGGGGTCATAAAGATGAAGTTGCGAAGTATTTTTTTCAAAAAAAGTTTTTAGCATGGCAAAGCTGCTGATAAAAAATGCAAGAATTGTCAACGAAGGGGAACAACGAGAAGCCGATGTTCTTATTCGCGATACCTATATAGAACGGATTGACGCTGACATTTCGGATGACCATGCTCGCATCGTTGATACAAAAGGAGATTGGTTGCTACCTGGAATCATTGACGATCAAGTACATTTCAGGGAACCCGGTTTGACGCATAAAGGCAACTTGGATACTGAAAGCAAGGCAGCTCTAGCAGGTGGCATCACCAGTTTTATGGAGCAGCCCAACACCAATCCGCAGACTACAACCATCGCAAAGTTGGAAGAAAAATTCGGAATGGCGGCTAAAAGCGCTTGGGCCAATTACTCTTTCCCTTTCGGGGGAACCAATGACAATTTGGAAGAACTCAAACGGTTGGATAAAAAGGCCTGTTCTGGGGTGAAACTGTTTTTAGGTTCTTCTACAGGAAATATGTTGGTGGATGATGAAAAGGTATTGGAAGCTATTTTCAAAAACACCGAAATGGTCATTTGCACGCATTGCGAAGATGAGCATACCATTCGCACTAACTTGGAACGCTATAAAAAGGAATACGGTGATAACATTCCCATAGAACTGCATCCCATCATACGAAGTGAAGAAGCGTGTTATCTATCGTCTTCAAAAGCAGTGGCCCTCGCCAAACGAACCGGGGCCAGATTACACGTTTTTCATGTATCTACTGGGAAGGAAACGGAACTGTTTCGAAATGACATCCCCCTTTCCGAAAAAAAGATTACGGCTGAGGTTTGCCTGCACCACCTATGGTTTTCAGATGCGGATTATGCGGAAAAGGGAACCTTTATCAAGTGGAATCCTGCTGTAAAAACGGCACAGGATAGAAGCATGCTATGGGAAGCCCTTCTGGACGACAGAATTGATGTAGTGGCTACAGACCATGCACCGCATACATTGGAGGAGAAAGCACAACCCTATACCAAAGCGCCTTCAGGTGGCCCCTTGGTACAACATGCTCTTTTGGGAATGCTGCAAAATGTAAAAGAAGGTAGAATCAGCATAGAGAAAATGGTGCAGAAAATGTGTCATAACCCCGCGATGCTATTTGATGTGGAAAAAAGAGGCTTTATCCGTGAAGGGTATTTTGCTGATTTGGTTCAAGTCAGTTCACATAAGAAAGAGACCGTAACTCGCGAAAATGTGCTCTACAAATGTGGATGGTCTCCTTTTGAGGGAACCGTTTTTGACCACAAGGTGATGCGTACTTTCATCAATGGGCATTTGGCCTATGATAAAGGGGTATTTTCAGAAGCGCGAAAAGCCATGCGATTAACGTTTAACCGATAGGATGAAACAGTTCGGAATAGCACTATTGTTTTGTTTGCTGGGTATCAGTTGTGCCGAAAAGGTGGTGGAACCACCTGAAAATGTCATTCCAAGGGACAAAATGATTACCATTTTATATGACCTTGCTTTGTTAAATGCGACCAACTCTTCCTTCAGGAATGTCATACAAAAACAAAACAAACAGATTATGGAGCTGTTGTACGAACGACACGATATCGATAGCCTTCAATTCGCGCAGAGCGATTTGTACTATGCATCAAAGCCGCTTGAATATGAGTATATCTACGAACAGATTGAAAGTAAGCTGAAGAAAAAGCAAAAAGCTATGGAAGACGCCAAAAAGCGGGCTAACGACAGTATCAAAAACGCACTTAAGTCAGGGAATAAACAAATGTCCCAATAGTTTTAGCGACAGTTTTTAGGGGTAGGCTTGTCGATAAAATTCACAACATAATTTCATTTCTTCTTCTAGGTTGCGGTATGCAAAACCTGGGATTTCCAGTGATTTTTTCGCATCGTATTCCGTAGGATGCTGCATACCCCGGACCATATTTTTTGTAAGTCTTCGCGGTTTTCCAAATAGGTTTGCGTTCACCCAATCCAAACGCCAAAGGATGTCTAACAGTTTTGTGGACAACTTCTTTTTGGGTGGGGCTACTTCCAAAAACTCCGCTGCTTTTTTAAGAAAAGCTGTATACGAAAGATTTTGATTCACCAAAATATAGCGCTCATTCACAATATTGCTATCCATGAGCCGCATCATGGAATCCACCACTTCGTTGACCGAGGTAAAGCCAGTTCCTGAGGGCAACAACGCGGCTTTCTGCTTCGCTACCAATTTAAATAGCAATCCGCTGCCCGAATGCCAGAACCCGGGACCCAAAACAATTCCTGGATTCACGACCACCACATTCAACCCCTCTTGTGTTCCACGCCATACTTCAAGCTCGGCCTCAAACTTTGAAATACCATAAACCGTAGCATGTTGTGGATTCCACTCGGTCTCTTCGTCTAGGGGTGTATTCGGTTTTCCTTGTCCAAGGGCCGCAATGGAACTTACGTAGCAGAATTTTTTGACCTTGTTGAGCACACTAAGGTTAACCATGTTGGCGGTGCCTTCTTGATTGATTTTCATCAGTTGCACAAAATCATTGGGGTCAAAACTGATAAGGGCTGCACTATGATAGACTTCAGTTACATCATCAAAGTGTACTTGCAAGGCTTCTATATCGACAATATCGGCTTTGACCCATTGTATTTTGTTGAAGAGGATTCGCGCTTCCTTGGAGTAGAGTTCGAACAGTTGCCTGCACTTTTCCAAGGCTGCCTTGGTACGGTAGGTAGCCTTTACGGGCTTATCCTGCAAACAAAGTTGGTACAACAAATGTGAACCGATAAGACCAGTGCCTCCCGTAACTAAAATCATGCTGTAAAAGTACTAAGTAAAACCCGAGTGGAAACCTGAAATTGAAAATATGAAAACCGGTCTGGCAAGGGGTGTCTTGGGTAAGGCGGTTGACTTATATTTGCATGAAATTGAAAACAACGACCATGGACAAGAATTTTGTAGAAGAACTTCGGTGGCGGGGAATGATTCATGATGTGATGCCAGGAACCGAAGAACACCTGCAAGAACAAATGCGTTGTGCCTATGTGGGGATTGACCCAACGGCCGATTCGCTTCACATTGGACACCTGGTAGGGGTAATGATGTTGCGGCATTTTCAAATGTCTGGACATAAACCTTTTGCCTTGGTTGGAGGCGCCACGGGGATGATTGGTGACCCATCAGGCAAATCGGCGGAGCGAAACCTTTTGGATGAGGCTACCTTGAAACATAATGAGGAAGCGCTGAAAAATCAACTGGCAAAGTTTCTGGATTTTGATGGCGATGCCCTCAATGAGGCTGAATTGGTGAACAACTACGATTGGATGAAGGACTTTACCTTTTTGTCTTTTATTCGCGATGTCGGAAAGCATATCACCGTCAACTATATGATGGCGAAGGACTCTGTGAAAAAGAGGTTGTCTTCCGATGCAAAAGAGGGCATGTCGTTCACCGAATTTACCTATCAACTGGTTCAGGGCTATGATTTTCTTCACTTGTTCCAAAAACACGATTGTACCCTACAAATGGGCGGCAGCGACCAATGGGGAAACATCACAACTGGTACCGAACTGATTCGTCGAATTGGCGGGGGAAAAGGTTTTGCATTGACTTGTCCACTGATTACAAAAGCTGATGGGACTAAGTTTGGAAAAACAGAGGGCGGGAACATTTGGTTGGACCCAGAACGCACATCTCCCTATAGATTCTACCAATATTGGCTAAATACCTCAGATGAGGATGCCGAAAAATACATCAAGATTTTCACCCTGCTATCTCAGGATGAGGTGGCCGATTTGGTAGCGAATCATCGCGAAGCGCCACATATGAGAGCGTTGCAGAAAAAGTTAGCGCAAGAGGTCACTCGCATGGTGCATTCGCAGGAAGAGTTGAAAAGGGCGGAAAAAGCGAGCAATATCCTTTTCGGAAAGTCTACTTCCGAGGATTTAAAAACGTTGGACGAAAAAACATTTCTGGACGTATTTGAAGGGGTTCCGCAAGCAACTGTAGCGAAAGAAGACCTGAAGGAGCATATGGATATGATTGCAGCGTTATCTGCAAAAACCGGTTTCTTCGCTTCCAATGGAGAGGCAAGAAGAGAACTTAAGCAAAACGCTATCTCTGTAAATAAGGAGAAGGTAAAAGAAGACTATCTTATCACTGAAAAAGACTTGATTCAAGGAAAGTTCGTGCTGTTACAACGCGGAAAAAAGAACTACTACTTGATGATTTGTGAATAGTTTGTCTTGGCTAGAGTGCCATAAGATTGCACCCACGAATATCGGAATGGTCAAATCGACCAATGATTTCAAAACTCCCGTCGGAATGTACTTTGCCCAAATCTTGTGTGGCAATAAAGGCACAGGAATGTAAATTCGCTAAGTCGATGACGTTTACACCACCAGATTTCCCATTTGCTTGAAGCGATAAAGGGTCTTCCGGGTCCCGAATGAGCACTTTCATCCAGGGGGGTGTTTCAAAAATGCCATTTCCTTTGGAATAGCCCTGGGACAAGAGTTCCGTCATGCCATATTCGGAATGAATGTGTTGCACTTGGAATGCGTTACGTAATTCTTGATGCAGTTCCTCCCGAATCATTTCCTTTCGTTTTCCTTTCATTCCCCCGGTTTCCATAATGGTAATATATTTCAATGGCATAGGAAACTGCTCCGCCAAATCCAATAATGCGAACGAAACCCCAATAAGCAAGGTTGGGGTTTGGGAAGCTTCCAATTCCATCAGCTTTTGCTGAAGTGCCTTCAAGTCATGCAAATAGAAGCCGCTTAATGGGTGTGCGGAGCTATTGATTAGGTCATCGACCATAAAGACTAAAGAGGACCCTGTACGTTCCAAATACGAAGGTAGCAGTGCGAGAATACAAAGGTCTTTTGGGTCTCCGTAAAATTGCCGGAACGCCCTTCGAAAACTCTCTTGATACAGGGAAATATTGGTTACGAAATGCTTGCTGGTCACACTCCCGGTAGTTCCGCTGCTTTCAAAAGTGTGGGTAGGTATGGCTTTTCCGGAAATCACCTTCTTTTCTTTGAAAAAAGCAATGGGCAAAAAAGGAATCTGCGATAGTTTCGAAACTTCTTTGGGAGTAATCCCTAAATGGGAACAATACTCATGATACACTTCGTTTGTAGCATACTGATACTTGAAAACAGCCAATGCACAAGCCTCAAAAGTCTTTGTGTTGGAAATAGAAAATAGGGTTGGACTATCCGGTACCGCCATAGAACGATAAAGGTATCCAAAATGGAAAAGGATTGTGGTAAGTGTCCTTACAAATCTATTTGATGACCAGTTTGCGCGTCATGGTGCTACCTTGCTCG